>JBHHYG010000299.1:0-4450 GCA_046757445.1 Acidobacteriota bacterium | reverse complement strand
GGAAGAACGTTTCCGACGGCTTCTTCCATACCGGCTCGGTGGGAGCCATCGCGGTGGCCGGGTCGGACCCCAACGTCGTCTACGTGGGCATGGGGGAGCACGCTGTCCGCGGGGTCGCAACCTCCCACGGCGATGGCGTTTACAAGTCTACCGACGCCGGCAAGACCTGGAAGCAGATGGGCCTTCTGAAGTCTCGCCAGATCTCGCGTATCCGCATCCATCCCCAAGATCCCGAGTGGGTGTACGTTGCCGTGCAGGGAGCGGTCTACGGGGATTCGGAGGAGCGGGGGATCTACCGCTCCAAGGACGGAGGCAAGAGCTGGGAGAAGGTGCTGTACGTCTCGGAGCGGGCCGGCGCCAGCGACCTGGCCATGGACATGAGCAACCCGAGGATCCTGTATGCCGCCTTCTGGGACCACCACCGCTGGCCGTGGAAGGTGGAATCCGGCGGGCCGGGCAGCGGCATCTGGAAGTCCACCGACGGAGGTGACAGCTGGGAGAAGATCGACAGTGGGCTGCCCCAGCTCCTGGGCAAGATCGGCGTCGACGTCTCCCGCTCCAACCCCGACCGGGTCTACGCCATCATCGAGGCAGAAGCCGGCGAGGGGGGGCTGTACCGCTCCGATAACGCTGGCGAAACATGGAAACAGGTGAACTCCGAACGCATCATCCAGACTCGCTCCTGGTATTACATGGAGGTCTTCGCCGACCCTCAGGACGAGGACACCGTCTACGTGCTGAACGCCCCCATGATGAGGTCCGTTGACGGCGGTCGCACCTTCACGCAGATCCGAGTGCCCCACGGCGACAACCACGACATGTGGATCAACCCCACCAACCACAAGATCATGATCGAGTCCAACGACGGTGGGGCCAACATCTCCTTCAACGGCGGCAAGACTTGGTCGACCGAGCGGAACCAGCCCACCGCCCAGTTCTACCGGGTGATCACCGACCACCAGTTCCCCTACCGCGTCTACGGCGGCCAGCAGGACAACAGCACCGTGTCGATCGCCAGCGCCGCCATCGGTGGCATCGGCTGGAAGGACTGGTACCCGGTGGCGGGCGGCGAGAGCGCCTACCTGGCCTTCGATCCTGATGATCCCCGGTACGTCATCGGCACGTCCATCGAGGGGGACATCGACATCTGGGATGCTGAGACCAGAGAAGTGAAGCCCATCCGCCCCTATCCCGAGCTCAACCTGGGCGTGAACCCCACGGATCAGCGTTACCGCTTCGACTGGAATAACCCTGTGGTGGCCTCCCCCCATGACCCGGATGTCTACTACCAGGCCGGCAACGTCCTCTTCAAAACTCAGGATCGGGGTCAGAGCTGGGAGGTCATCTCTCCGGACCTCACCTACAACGATCCCGAGAAGCTAGGCCCCGGTGGTGGGCCCATCACCAACGAGGCCGCCGGTGGCGAGGTCTACAACATCATCTTTTACGTGGTGGAATCACCCCACGAGGCCGGCACCATCTGGGCGGGCACCAACGACGGTCTCGTGCAGCTGACTCGCAACGGCGGTGCCAGCTGGCAGAACGTCACGCCGGAGGGACTCGGCGAGGGGATGATCAACGCCATCGAGGTGTCGCCCCACGATCCAGCCACTGCCTACATCACCTTCACCCGTTATAAGTTCAACGACTTCACCCCTCACATCTACAAGAGCAACGACTACGGCAAGAGCTGGGTTCAGATCGTCGACGGCATCGAGGACGAGGCTTGGGTACGGGTAGTGCGGGAGGACCCAGAGCGCCGGGGGTTGCTGTATGCCGGCACTGAGCTGGGCATCTACATCTCCTTCGACGACGGGGGGCAGTGGCAGAAATGGCAGCTCGACCTCCCCGTTGTCCCGGTGACCGACTTGACGATCCAGGACGATGACCTGGTGGCCTCCACCCAAGGCCGAGCCTTCTGGATTCTCGACGATCTGTCCCCAGTGCGGCAGCTCACTCCCGAGATCGCCGCCGCCGACATCCACCTTTTCGAGCCGCAGGAGGCCGTGCTGGCGGTCTGGGAGACCCGGTTTGGCGGCGGCTCTGGCGCAAGGACGGGAGAGAACCCGCCGTCCGGGACGCTCATCTACTACTCCCTCGAGAAGGAACAACTCGAGGGCCTGGTAACGGTGGAGATCCTCGACGAGGCCGGTGAGCTCATCCGCACCTACGCCACCGACCCCGAGAAGGCCGGCAATGATAAGGCGACCAAGATCGACAAACCCAAAGCTGGGCTCAACCGCCTGGTGTGGGACTTTCGCCACCAGCAGATCACCACCGTACCTGATCTCTTCACCTTCGGCGTTCCCGAGGGCGGCCTTCCCGGCCGCATGGTGCCGCCCGGTACCTACCGAGTGCGCCTCACCGTCGGCAGCCACTCCGTGAGCCACGCTCTCCGGGTGGTTCCGGATCCTCGCAGGGAAGCGACCCTGGCTCAGTACCAGGACCAGGACCGCTTCCTGGCAGCGGCGACCGAGCTCGTCGAGCAGATCCACCAGTCGGTCAACCGCATGCGGGCCGTGCGCGACCAGGTCACGGCACTGGTTGAGCGCACCAAGGATCATGCTCGCGCCGAGGAGATTCGCTCCGCCGGTGACGAGCTGGTGCAGAAGATCAACGACTGGGAGGAGAACCAGGTGCAGCCGCGGCAGCAGACCTTCCAGGATGTCATCAACTTCACCAACAAGCTCAATGCCCAGGTATTGGCGTTGATGCAGTCGGTCAACGGCACCGAGCCCCCCGTGACACAGGGGGCCCGCGAACGGCTATCGGATCTTCAAGCGGAATGGGCCGACCACCGCGGCACCATGGACTCGCTTCTGGCGAACGGGGTGACGGCTTTCAACAGATTGATCGAAGAAATAGGAATTCCGCCGGTGATCGTTCCGGGGAGATAGCGATGGTGCCCATGGCTAGAGCGTGGTGAGCTATGCGGGGTAGATCGCTAAACTAAACTACGCACAGATGCTCAGGGCTGTCAGAGCATAAATACGGGTTGCCGCCCGGAACTGCGGAAGTTCCACTCGCTCATCGGGCATGGTGTTGTATTTGCCCCCGGCGCCACAAACAACCCCTTTCATCCCCCGTATGTGCTGGAGGTGGCTGGCGTCGGTTCCGTACTACCGATACGGGGCGACTGCACCAACACGCGGTTCGGATCCCAGCACCTGCCGGTGAGCCTGTGTCACTGCGCTCACGATGCGCTCTTCGCGAGAGATCTCGAAGGCCCGTGGGGGAGGGAGGCCCTTCTTCCGCAGGGCGGCAATCTCCGTTCTGACCCGTGGGTCCTCGCGCGCCAGAGCGTCGAGCTCGCGGTGGATATCGCTGAGAACAGACTCCTCACTCTGGCCCGGGCCGAAGCGGACCGACATCTTTATGGTGGCGAAGTCTGGCACCTGTCCCGGCCGCCAGTCCTGATATTCCCTTCCCAAACCAGCCCGTATCGAGCCAACGTTGACTCGCCGGACGCTAGCGTACTCAGGGTTATCGGGTCCCGAAAATCGCATGCTCTTGATCCGCTCGATTACCTCGTACATGGTGTCGATGGCGGAGACCGACTCCTCCATCTTGGAAAGATGACGGGTGATCCCCAAGGTGTTGATTTGGACAGTGAGGGATGCCGCATGCAGGGTCACCACTGCCAGGTCGGTGGGCTCGCCCACCACGAAGGTGTCGGCGCGGATACCTTCCTCGAGTAGCTTCAACGTTCCGATGCCGCCCTGGAGCTCGCCGACCACGTAGGCCAATATCAGGTCCCCTCTCAGCTTCGATCCCGCCCGCACGAGAGCTCTTGTCGCTCCGAGAAAAGCGGCGCAGGAAGCCTTCATGTTGGAAACGCCTATGCCATAGACCATCTGGTCCTGTACGAGGCCAGCCAGGGGGTCAACCGTCCAGCCGAGTCCCACTGGGTTGGTGTCGAGATGGCCGTTCAGCATCAAGCTTGTTCCTGCCCCGCGACCCGGCAGAATTCCCACTGCGTTGAACCTGCCGGCCTCTACTTCCTGCAGCTGAGTCTCAAGGCCCAAACTCTCCATCTCCTTCGTCACGAAACGGGCCAGTCTGCCCTCCTCACCGCCGCCGCTGTAGCTGCGGATGCGGATCATCTGTTGGAGGATTTCCAGATCTTGGCTGTCATCGACCGCCGCCAGAGTCCTCTCCGCGTTGTTTGCAACCTCCTGGCCGCCTGCTGCCAGCAGCGCCCCGGCAGAAAGTGCGGTGAGGAACTTGCGGCGGGGAAGCTGGTGTTGACCGAAGTCGCTGCTGTTAGCCCGCATATCTCATCGCCCTCCTGCTGCGGGCGCGGATAGGCCCGCGGCGACGGCGTTGCGCTTGCTCGGTCTCCTCGACGTATTGTCAAATACGCCTGCGGAGCCCTCCCGGCGCGCGCCTTGTCGGCGCGGGCCTGACCACGCCCTCGCGACGAAGCGCGATGAGAAATGCGGGCTGATAT
>JBHHYG010000298.1:0-4459 GCA_046757445.1 Acidobacteriota bacterium | reverse complement strand
TGGAACACGCAGTACTCCTACAAGTACACCCCGGGAGAGTTTCGTGAGTTGGCCAGTTCCTGTGGGTTCAATAGAATTGACTTCTGGACGGATTCGGATGATCTGATGAGCGTCCAGCTCTTCCGCAGATGAAATGTCACTAACAGTCACAACACGTGCTCTATCTGCCATGAGGGCAACTTTGAATCGACTCAGAGCCGCAGAGAATCAAGCAATGAGGCTCATCGCCGGGGCGGACAATGAACTCGCATTGCTCATGGATGGCTTGAATGATGAAGATCTGACGTTCGAGGTCGACGGAGAAGTTGTTCTCATCGTGGATCCGGAGTTGAGCCAACACCTTGATGGCCGAACCCTGGACATTTCATCCGACGCCGACGAGGCATGGATCCTGTCTGGGCCCTCCTAGTGTTCCAGTCGAGGCCCGCTTCCTAACCCTATCGACCGCGGGCGCCTACTGGGTATCCGCTTACCTGTGCTCTACGCTGAGCCAACTCCCGAAGGGCTGAGAATGCTATAGGATCAGTCTGTGCCAGGGTGGCGGAACTGGTAGACGCATGGGACTTAAAAGCACGGAGAAAAAGGCGGCAGGTCAGTAACTTACAGGATCTGCCGCCATTTTTTATTCCGAGTAGTCCGGTGAATGCTCTGTTCTCCGAGCAGTGTGGACACCCAGGTGGACACCTGTTTCTGTGGTCGTTGGGTGTTGCCATCAGTCGGATCTCGGTTGACGCGGGGCGGCCATTCTTCGAGAATGGGTTCTCAAAATGGAAACCTCCCGCAGCAAGACGGAGGCTCCGCCGCAGCCGCCAACTTGGCGCGCAACGGCCATTGTCCTCAGCGTCGCAGTCCTCCAGATCTTTATCCTCATCATCGCAGCAACGAACGGCAGCTACGGCTACTTCCTCGACGAACTCTACTTCCTGGCCTGTTCAGATCATCTGGCGTGGGGCTACGTCGACCAGCCACCGCTATCCATCGTAGTTCTCGCGCTGATCCGCGCGATCTCCGGCGACGCCGTCTGGGTGATTCGCCTGCCGCCTATCCTGGCCGCGGCTGGGGCGATCGTTCTCACGGGGCTCATGGCCCGCCGCTTAGGAGCCGGCACCTTCGGCCAGGGTCTGGCCACCTTGGCCGCGGCGGTCGCGCCAATGTACCTCGCCAATTACTATTCGATGAATCCCTTCGATTTGCTCTTCTGGACTCTTGGCGCCTACGTCATCCTTGGCATCCTCAAGAACAACGACCCCAAGGGCTGGCTCCTCTTCGGGCTCATCGCCGGGCTGGGCCTCCAGAACAAGCTGTCCATGGGATTCTTATGCCTGGGGCTCTGCGTGGCCCTGGTCCTCACGCGCAACCGCAAGTACATCCTGTCAAGATTAGACGGCAAGTTCCGCCCCGGACTACACCTGTGGGGCGGCGCGGCATTGGCCTTTCTGATCTTCCTCCCCTATCTCATCTGGCAGGTCCTCAACGGTTGGCCGACGATCGAGTTTATGCATAATTCCAACGCTCTTTCCGGTGACTCGCCGCTCGAGTTTCTACGCGACCAGATCGGTGGAATGAACCCCTTCAACCTTCCGATCTGGCTCACGGGCCTCTACTTCTACCTGTTTAGCCGGCGCGGTAGACCGTACCGCATGATGGGCATCATCTACGTGAGCATTTTCATTCTGCTTATCGTGCAGCACGGTAAAGCCTATTATCTTGGCCCCGCATATCCGATGCTCCTCGCTGGCGGGGCGGTACTTATCGAGTCCTTCGCCCAGCGCGGGAAATGGCGGGGGCGCATCCTCAAACCGCTCATCGTCACGGCCCCGGTTGTGGTCCTTGCGCTTATGCTGCCGTTCCTGCTCCCCGTCCTGCCTCCACAACAGGTCCTGGCCTACGAAGAATCCCTCGGCGTCCCAGCAGATCAGGTGGAACTGCCGGAGAGTCTGGTCGCCAGGCTGTGCTGGGAGGAGTTCGTGGCCGAAGTCGCGCGCGTCTACGAAACATTGCCTGAAGAGGATCGGATGGAGAGCGTCATCCTCACCGGAAGTTACGCCCAGGCCGGGGCCATTGACCTCTTCGGCAAGGAATACGGTCTCCCCCCTGCAGTCAGCTACCACAACAATTACTATCTCTGGGGGCCGGGCGACACATCATGGGGCGTGGTGATTGCCCCCGCAAGCGCATCCCTACGCAGAGTGCGGTTGGAAGACATGTTCGGCGAGATCGTCGATGCTGGGCGCACGTCCTGTGAGTACCCTGACCGCTTTGGCTTTGGCCGTAACGATGCGCCGATTTACGTCTGCCGCGAGCCGAAACGCCCCATCGCTGAAGCTTGGGCCGAGTGGAAAATGTTCAATTAGCTTGCTCCGGCTCCACCTGAGGTCGAAGCAGAGCAGTCCCTCTGAACATTCGGATTCAAATGGCCGGTCAAGAAAACGCGTCGAGAGCATTCACCGGACAACGCCATCATTTGCGGAAACGAAGCTTGGGAATGCCGTGGACACCCGGATGGACAATGAGTTCCGCCGCCGCGTCGGTAGTCCACAACCAACCCTCTCCTAGCCCTTTGAGGATGCTGTTAAGATCAATGCGTGCCAGGGTGGCGGAACTGGTAGACGCATGGGACTTAAAATCCCCTGAGGCTTGGCCTCATGAGGGTTCGATCCCCTCCCCTGGCACCATCTGGCACTGTTCCTCTCGGGTTTCACTGCGGCGGCTTCTTTGGCCCAACCACTCTCTCGTATTACCTCACGATCAGGCCAGGAGCGCCTCGTACCCGGGGCTCGGGTTGCTCCCGGTGACGAGTTCTTTCTGGAGTCAACGCCTCCCGGCAGGTCTTCGTCTATCTAAATCACAGTTCCGGATTCTCGAACATCATGCCGCCCGCCTGACCGAGGGCTTGTTGCCCGGGTAGGGCTGGGCGGCCTCGAGGTATGCGACGACCTGCCCCATCAGCTCCTCGAGTGAGCGGCAGCGGTGATTCCTGGTGACGTTGGCATGCAGCTCTCGCCAGAGGGCCTCGATCTTGTTCTCGTCCGGGCTGAATGGCGGCAGGAAGTGCAGCACCACCCTGTCGCCGTAGGCAGCCAGAGCCGAGCGGGTCATCCGGCTGGTGTGGATGCTGTAGTTGTCCAGGATCAGGTGGATGCGACGTCTCCTCCGGTAGCGCCCGACGACAGCCTCCACCAGGTCGATGAACAACTGGCTCCTCTTGTGCTCCGCCTCGGTGAACACCAGCATGCCGGAGCTGATGTTCAGCGCTCCGGCCAGGTAGCGCTTCCTGTTCTGCCCCGGTGTGCGGAGCCTCTTCTGCAGCCCCCGCGGCATCCAGTCCGGGCCGGGCCGGGGGTTGAGGTGGATGTCCACCTCGTCGGCCCACAGGGCCACCTCGTTGGGAGGGAGGTTCTCGATAAGAGCCCGGATCCGACGCAACCTCCTGTTGCGGCTGCGCCTCGCCCACGGGCAGTCCACGTACAGCTTCGGCCGGCCCCACCGCGCTCCCAGGCTCCCCAGCAGCCGGGTCATCGTGGTCAGGCTCACCCTCACGCCCGTGTCCCGTGCCAGCTGAAGCGCCAGGAGCTCCCGCGTCCAGCTCGTCCGCTGTCACCCGTAGTCTTCCGGAGTCAAGCGGATCAGCTCGGCCAGCCTCATGAGGACCGCCTCGGTCAGCATCGTGCCGCCGTTGTAGCGCCGGACCGTCCTCGAGACCCAGCTCGCCGAGCCTGCGGAACCTGTCGGCCACGTAGCTCACCGTGGACCGAACGCAGAGCCGGCTTGCCTCGATCTCCACCGAACTGGCCCCTTCCGACAGCCGGTACACCACCAGGGCCCGGATCCTGACCAGGCCGTTCCTTTCCCGCCGGCAGCGCCGCCACAGACGGCGTCGCTGTCCTCGTGTCAACTTGGGTATAATCCCCAAGGGGCACCTCCTTTCCTGGCTGTTTTGTCGCTACCAGGATCCTCAAGGGCGTGCCCCCTGTCAATGTGTCGAGGCCTCAACCACTTGCGTGATCGAGAATCACGGAGTCCTATTTAGGTGAGTCTTTTTATGATCCAACGTCATTCTCCAACGGCAACGAAAGCCGCCCAGCTGAACGGGTGTGTATCCAGGCCTCGCTCCCGCCGACTCAGGAGCATGCTCAAATTCGCTTGTCTGACTGCTTCGGCCACACCTTGTTCCTCACGCGACCACAGCTTGTAGAACGTGCTCATCCACTGTCGTGTGTTTTGGTCGTCCACGGACCATAGACTCATGATGAGTGTTCTTGTTCCTGCCGCTTGAAAGGCTCTCCTTAGGCCGACAACGCCTTCGCTGGTTGCCACCTCACCCAGACCTGTGTCGCGTGCCGAAAGCACGGCCAGGTCCACACCAGACAGGTTCATCGCAGCGATCTCCTCACCTGTCAGGATTTCTATAGGAAATCCCTTTTCAGGGGAGGGGTCGATCGGAGGCGAAAAGAGCTCA
>JBHHYG010000297.1:0-4467 GCA_046757445.1 Acidobacteriota bacterium | reverse complement strand
CCGCGAGCTCCGCTCCGCCCTCCGAAACTAAGGGCAGCGGTTCAGCATTCCGCTGGTGGATGCCGCGCGGTTCCTCCTCCTTTCGCAAAGGAGGGGGATTCGATGGCGCATCGCAAAATCCCTCTCGATTCCCCTTTGTCAAAGGGGGGAGGCCGAAAGAAAGGCCCGTTGTTATCTTTGGATTGAGGCTAACCCGCTCTTCCCTTCAAGCCCTGCAAAAAAGGGCGCAACGGCTGGGTGTTGATCACGTCGTGGCGCGTCGCCCAGCCGCGCCGGGCGGTGGCAATGCCGAAGTGCAGGTTATGGAAGTGATTGATGTTGTGCGCGTCGGAATCGACGACCAGCTTCACCCCGGCATCGACCGCCTTGCGCGCGTGCTCGTCCTTCAGATCCAGCCGGTCCGGGTACGCATCGATCTCGAGCACCGTGCCGGTGCGTTTCGCTGCCCGGATGACGGCGTCGATGTCGATATCGTAGGGCGCACGTTTCTGCAGCACGCGCCCGGTGGGGTGAAACAGGATGTCGGCGTGGGGGTTTTCCATGGCGCGGATCACCCGCCGTGTCATCTCGGCGCGCGGCAGGTTGAAGTGTGAGTGCACTGCAACGCCGACGACGTCGAGCTGGGCCAAGGTCGCGTCGTCGATGTCCAGGCTGCCGTCTTTGTTGATGTTCACCTCGGCCCCGGAGAGCAGCGTGATACCGGAAAGCTTCTTGTTGATCCGCGCGATGGCAGCCATTTGCTTGCGGAGCTTCTTTTCGTCGGATCCGCCGGTCATCGCCAAGCTCTTGGTGTGGTCCGTGATGGCGATGTACTCGAGGCCCAGGCGTTGTGCTTCGGCCGCCATATCCTCGATGGAATTCGAGCCGTCGGTCCAGCTCGTCTGCGTCTGCAGGTCGCCGCGCAAGTCCTCGTAGCCGATCAAGTCGGGCAGCTTACCAGCGGCGGCCGCTTCGATCTCGCCGGTCATCTCCCGCAACTCGGGTGGAATGTAGGGCAGGTCCAACGCCGCGTACACCTCCTCTTCGGTTCTCCCCGCGATCGCCTTGTCGCCGCGAAACACCCCGTACTCATTGAGCTTCAGGTGCCGTTCAATGGCCCGCCGGCGCAGGGCGACATTGTGGTCCTTGCTGCCAGTGAAGTAATTGAGGGCCGCTCCGAAGCTCTGAGCCGGGACCACGCGTAAGTCCACGTCCATACCGGTATTGAGCTTGATGCTCGACTTCGTGTGGCCCTTGCCATGAACGTGAACCACTTCCGGCATACGCACGAAGAAGTCCATCACCGCGTCGGGCTTGGGGGCCACCACGAGGATGTCCCCGTCACCGATCGTTTCCTTCCGGCGCCGGATCGAGCCCGCAATCGCGACTTGCTTCACCCCGCGCAAGCGCTCCAGGCGCGCCTGGATCTCGTCCATCACGGGCAAGACGGCACCGAGCGGGAAGCGGCCGCCACTTTGCTTCAGGAAGCCGATGCCCTTGAGGATCTTCTGCTCACTCTTCTCTCCGAAATGCTCCAGGGCACGGATTCTCCCGCTGCGCGCGGCCTTCTCCAGATCCGCGATGGTGCGCACGCCCAGCTTCTCATAGAGGACCTTGATGTTCTTCGGTCCCAGCCCTTCGATCGCCGTGAGGCCGGCAACGTCGACCGGCGTTCGCTGCCGCAGCTCTTCGTAATACGGCAAGTGGCCGGTTTCGATCAGCGTGGCGATCTTCTCGGCGATGCTCTTTCCCACACCGGGAATCTGCTCAACCGCCTTGACACCGCCACGCTGGTAAATCGCAGCGATCGGCTCGTCCACCGCCTCGACCGCGTAGGCGACCTTCTCGTACGCCCGCGGCTTGAACGCCACCCCCTCCATGTCGAGGAAGACGGCGATCTCCCGCATGACCCGGGCAATGTCAGCATTGGACAGCATCTATGTGTGGCGATCTCCGATAGCCTATGCTCTCGCTGCATGCCAGCAAGGGAACGACTTGCAGTCGTCCGCGTCACTCACTCATGAGCGCCACGTCTTCGCTGTCACACTCGGAGCACGCCGGGTGCTTGCGGCGCGCCTCGAAGACCTTGCCGCACGCTTGGCATTCGAACACGTACCGCTCGGCGGGCAGCGTCACTGTATTCGTCGCGGTGGCCTGCGGCGGCGATTCCGACTCGGCCTCGCGGGCCACCGACTCGGCGGGGACTGATGAGCGACGCCAACGGAATAATCGCAACCACAGGCCCATGCCGCCCCCGTTGGGGTGTCGCCGTCAGTGCGCCGGTGTATCAAGGAAACGGTCGTAGCCTTCGGTCATCCCGGCATGCGCCAGGACGCTGAACTGAAAGGCACGCCGAATCAGTGCCTGCTGCGCACGTGTCTGACCGCAGTGCTCCAGCGCCGCAACGGCGTTCTGACCGTGTTCCTCTTCCGCCTCGACATGGATGGCCCAGAACTCGAGTGTCTTGGCGTCGAGGCCGTAGTGGCGCTGCAGGCCGTCGTAGATCACCTTGGCACCGTTCGGCCGGCCGGGCACGTCCATTTCCACGGCCAAGCCGAAGGCGCCGAGCCCCTCGGCGAAGGAGTTGCGGCAGTAGTAGCCCATCGTGGACGCGGCCCCGACCGTGGAACCGAGCGGCAGATGCTCGAGCAGCTCTGCGCGGGTGATTCCGAAGCCGGCACAAAACTGCACGTACAGGTCGTGGTGCTCGGCCTCCTTGATGTACCCCATTTCACCGGCGAGGTTGCGGGCAATGAGCTGGTAGACCGAGCGGTCTGGCAAGGTCGGAGCGCTCGCCAGCCACGCGGCGATCGTGGGGATGGCGGGTTCTACATAGTAGTAGAAGTCCTTCACCCAGCGTCTGACCTGCCCGTCCGTGAGCTTGCCCATGACCAGCGCACGCAGGAAACTGCTCTGCGGCGCGTGGTCGCGCTTGAAGGTGACGCACTCATCGAGAAACTCCCGTACCGGCAACGCCTGATCGGTGACCAACGCCATACGCGTCCTCCTCCTTGCCGAAAGTCGCTGTGATTCTATCGCTCAGCGCCGTCGTTGGGAAGCGGCCTCGCGGCAGCGACGGCAGTGAGCACGCGGGGGAGCTCGTCGAACGCCGAGATGACCGGTCCTGCCTGTTCGATCTCCCTCCGGTATCCGTGGCCGTAGTCGCAGCCGATGAAGCGACATCCGACGGCGACCGCGGCCTCCGCGTCACTCGCCCGGTCACCGACCATGATGAGCCGCTCGGGGGTCAGCTGCTCGCGTGCGAGGTAGGCCTGCAAGATATCCGCCTTCTCTTTGATTGCACCGTTCCGGTCCACGCTCACCAGAGCAGTGAAGTAGCGGGCGATCCCGTGGGCGCCGAGAACCGTCTCGACATACTGGCGCCGGCCATTGGAAGCGACTGCCAGGAGAAAGCCGTCGCACTGCAAGCGAGCGAGCGTCTCGGGAACACCGGAAAATAAGATACCCTCCCCACGCACCGCGTGGGCGCAAATCGTCGCCAGTGTCTCGGCGTACAGCAACTCGACTGCCGCCGGGTCGAGAGCGGGAAACAGCCGCTCGAGAATCACCGGCACGGGCCATCCCACGTGATCGAGGATCTCGCGCGTGCTCGGCACGCGCGGAAACGACCCCGGCCGCCGGGCATTCACGTTGGCAATAGCTTCGCGGTATGCCTCCCCGAGGAACGGCTCCGAACTGTACAGTACGCCGTCCAAGTCGAACGCGATCAGTCCGCGCATAGCGCGACGACGATACTGGAACCCCAAAACGCAATCAACGCGCTTTCCCCGTCTCGAGTCCCTGCCCCTTCATCTTCCCGCCTCCCGATTTCCCGTCTCTGTTCACGCCTCACGGGGCGGATATCAGTACCTCTAAGCCACTCAAAGGATCGTTCATTGGCAAGTGCCAATGTACCGGGCCCGAAGCAAGTTTTGGACAGCACTCACGGGAGCGGGATGGGCCCGCGGAGCAGGGTACCGTCAGACACCCCCGCACGCGAGACCAGGAGCAGGACTGCTTTCTCGACTCTGAACTGACGTACTGATTTCATGCCTGAACTACCTTGACACAGAACGTGGGGGGGTAGGAACGAGCCAGACGACGGCATCGGGAAGTCAATGCATCCCTCCCCCTTCAATTCGGTTCCGCTCTATTTTGTGATGTGGGGTTGTGCGGCGCTCACGGGCGTCGGCGTGGGCACACGCGTCGCCGCGCGCGCGGGCTTCCCGGCGGGCCGTTCGGCCGTTGCCCTGGCCGTGCTGGCGGGCAGCATGCTGCTTGGCTCCAAGCTGCTGTACCTGGCGGAGGCGCACTGGTTCCCGTTTGACGACTACGTGCCAGTGGAGTTGCGAGGTTGGCTCCACCGCTTTCGCATTCCGGGCGGCATGGTGTTGCTGGCTGTTGCGCTGCCGCTGGTGTGTGGCGCGCTGCGGCTGCCGTGGCGGCGGTTCGGCGACACCGTCATACCGTTCGCCGCGCTGGCGTTGG
>JBHHYG010000296.1:0-4478 GCA_046757445.1 Acidobacteriota bacterium | reverse complement strand
ATCCCCTCCCACACCACCGGACATGCGGGTCCGCATCCGGCGGTTCGGCGAGTTGAGGTTAGCGCGTCAGTCTCGGCACTCCTATCCGGTCGTAGTAGCGCGTGGGCAGCGCGGTGTTCAGTAGCAGGGCAGAGTTCTTCCACCAGCGGCGCGAGTGTGCGGCCACTTGCCGGGCCGCGGCCTCGGTGGCGCCGAGGCGCTTCATCTCCCGGTAGATGGTCGTCCCTCGCTTCCACTGCTTGAGCTGAATCATCCGCAACCGGTGACGGATCCACTCGTCGAGGTTGCCGAAGATGCGCGGCGTCTCCGCGAGGCGGAAGTATTCCTTCCAGCCCGTCAGGTAGCTGCGCAGCTCTGCGAACACCGACGGCATGCCCCGTCCACCGTTCCGAGCCGTGATGCCTCGGACTCGCTCCTTCAGCGCGACAAGGGCCTTGGGGGCCACCCGCCGTTTGACGACGCCGCCCTTGGCGCACCAGAAGCTGTAGCCAAGGAACGTCCGGTCCCACGGACGCGCCACCGCGCTCTTCGCCTCGTTGATTCGAAGCCGCAGCCGCGCGTACAGCCGGCGAAGCGTCTGCATGGCATCCACGCCTGCTCGCGTGGATCTGACGTAGATGTTCAGATCGTCGGCATAGCGGACAAATGCCAGCCCGCGCTTCTCCAGCTCCTTGTCGACTTCATCGAGGAGCACGTTCGCCAGCAGCGGTGAGAGCGGGCCCCCCTGCGGAGTCCCCTCGTACCGCTCCATCACCACCCCGTTCATCATGATGCCGGCCTCGAGGTAGCGACGGATGAGCCCCAGCATCCGCTTGTCCCCGATGCGCTTCTCCACCCTCCCCATGAGCACGTCGTGGTTGACGCGGTCGAAGAACTGCTCCACGTCCGCGTCCACCACCACTCGTCTTCCGCCCTGGATGTACCGCTGCGCCTCACACACCGCGCGGTGCGCGCTGCGCCCCGGTCGGAACCCGTGACTGTGCTCCGAGAAGGTGGGATCGACCATCGGCTGGAGGACCTGCAGGACGCTCTGCTGGATCAGCCGGTCGAGCACGGTTGGGATGCCCAGCGTGCGCACCCCGCCCCCGCTCTTCGGGATCTCCACCTTCCGCACCGGCTTCGGCTGGTAGGTGCCCTCCAGCAGTTGTCTGCGGAGGGTCTCCCACTGCGCCGCCAGGTACGTCGGCAGCTCGTCGACGGTGAGCCCGTCCACGCCGGGGCTGCCCTGGTTCTGCCTCACGCGCCGCAACGCCGCCGTGACGTTGCCGCGCTCGACCACCCGTTCCATCAGGCGGTCGTCTCCTGAGCCTCCGGGTCCGGTCGTCGCCGGCGGGGCTTCGCCGCTTCGCTGGCCGTGGGGGGCTTCACCCCTTGCCTCCAGCGGGAGCTCCAGTTGCCTGGCCATCTGGCGCGAGGCCCCTTCGAGACGCACGGGTGGTTGGCTCTCCCTTCCGTTCGGCCCTTCGTGCCGCTCTCGGCTTCCGGCCTGTGCCCGGCCGCGGCGCACAGTACTATGGCCTCTGCTGACTGCTCGCGCCGCCTTTCAGCGTCGTCCTTTCGGACGTGAGGCGAGCTCTCCCCAGGTAAGGAACGATGGCTTTCGCCGCACCGCCGCCGGATCTACGCTCCAGCTGCTTGGTCGCAAGAGCTTCGCGGTCGTTTGCCCGCTCGCCCTGAGCTTGGCGCGCCTCGTATCCGGTTCCTGTTCGTCGGCTCGCGGTTTCACTACCCGCTTCCTTCAGCGCCAGCCTCACGGCCAGTCGCCTTGCGGTTCGTGTGGGTGGCTGCGACCAGCTCCCCAGAGGACTTGCACCTCCTATCCATCGCCCATGCTGGGCGCACAAACAAAGAGCCCCACACCCACAGGCGTGAGGCTCTATATGCTCGTCTGTCGCATACGTGGCGCCTTATTCTAGTAGCCGCCACCTAAATCCTGGTTCTCTTCCCACCACTCCAGCCAGCTCCCTGGGTCTTCCCCAAAGTCCTGTCCTGTTATCTTTGCCAGGGCTGTTGCTGCCTGTCGTCGAACGGAGGGGACGCTATCGCCCAGCGCTGCGATCAGTGGCTCCACGGAATATTGATCCCCAAGTGCTCCCAAGGCCGCTGCGGCTTGTGCTCTCACTTCCGGCACCTCATCCTGCAGCCTCGCGGTGAGAGGCTCCAACGCATAGCTGTCTTTCATCTGCCCAAGGGCCTCGGCCGCACGCTGCCTGACCTCCCAATCGTCGTCTTCTAGGATCGCAATCCATTCCTCTACGCTCCGCTCCTCCGCCCAACTAGGAGCGACAGGCAAGGCTGCTGCACCGAGGACACTTAGGACAATAAGAGCGCGTATGGCGGCTATCCGGGCGTTCATGGGCTTTCTCCTGCCTTCAGTCGGTTCAACACCATTAGTGTGAGCACGGATTGGTTCAACAGGAGTGATATCCTGCGAAATTAGTGCGGTGAGTGGAACTCCCCATGTGGAATGACCTCCCCCTTGGCCCCAAGCTCAAGTTCGAGTTCCCTCCCATCGGAGAGGATAAGCGTGAGAGGCTGGTGCTGAAGGGACCAGAGCTCCGCTTCACTGAGTCCTGTGAGGAACCCTCTGATTTCTCTGAGCCCCGAAACAGGTGCCATATCAGGTAACGACTCGGTGAGTTCCTGGTAAACATCGATGTCATACAGCACTACAAAACGGAGCGTGCGTTCTCTGAACAGTTGCCCCTGACCCTTACAATGTTCGATATGTTCCAGACGTTTCATCCACGGCTCTCTGTGTACGCGCACGATCGATCCCCTGCTACGCTGCCGTTGCGTGCGAAACCTGGCGAGTGGAGAGGACAGCTCGCCCACGTGGGCACGGCGAAACTCAACGATCATTTCGGTCTTGTACGGAGGCCGGGGTCAGGCGCGTTGCTGCCTATAAGCGATGGATCTCCCGCTGCTCCATGGCTTTGCCCACACAGGCGATGAGGTTCTCTCCTGCAACTGGTTTGACCAGGTAATCTGTGATCATCCCCCGCTTCACTAGGCTGGCTAAGGTCTCGGTATGGACCACATGGGCCTGCATCGCAGCTTCGTGTTGAACTACATTCCAAAGGAGCTTGGCCGCCGAGCCTCCCAGAACTTCGGCCCCTGCTCGCTTATGCTCAGCAATGAGTCCTACCATCCCCGGATCCCCTGTGACGTCCACGATGAGATTTGTGTCTTCGCGAGCAATCAGACTCACCATATCGTCCACAACCGGGATCCCCAGGTCACGGGCGCGTTGGAGCGCAGGCGCTTTCGGATCCCTGTCGGTGATACCGACAATATCCACACCAGGGAGATGACTAAACAGATTAAGAAGTGCACTCCCACCTCTCCCCGCTCCGAAAATAGCGATCTTTGTGCGCTGCTTGCGCTCTACATCAAGCGTTGGGAGCCCCGTTAGGCCAATCAAGGAGATGCGGGGATAGTGCTGCCGGAAATAGGTCACGGCCTCTATCCCCTTCCTCTTTGGGATATCGGTGATCACGACATCAACCACCAGGGGATTCTCACCGGAATTGATCGTCTCCATCGCTTGCTCTCCATCTTCAACTTCGATCACATCGTAGCCTGCCTCTTGAAGCTTCGACCGCATCTGTCCCCTAATATCGGACTCATCTTCGACAACCATCACACAGCCATTGGAAGACCCACGGGACCCAAACATCGTCGCTGATTGGGGTGGTGCCATGACAAGCCTCCTTTGTTGGAATGACGTCCAAGCCTGTATCCACCGACGACTAGAAACACGAAAGCCCTCCGGGCAGGCTTTTACCCAAAGGGCTTCCTAAAGAAGTCCTAAACGTCGTGAACCTATTTTTGTTTTTGCGCCAATCACCCCATGTGAACTCCGACTGGCTTATGTCAGGTAAGAGATTCTACGCCGCTTTGGGGGCCGGTTCAAGGAGCCGACGTACGCTTGTGCCGATACGCACTTACGTTGGTCGGCCGATGGGTTTACCTGGTAAGTGTTCTCGCGTCATCGCTTCGGGGTGCCGCTGCCGCAGGTCGTTGATCGCCCTTGCTTGTGGTTTTGGCAGGCTAAGCCGTCCCTGGGGGCGTGTCAAGAGTGGGCCAAGCGATAGCATACCCTCGCCGTCGACTGCCTAAAAACATCGCCATTCGAGCCTGGTGGTGTGCCTGCTGGTGAGAGCGGACTCCAGGCTGATGTATAAGTCGTTGCAAGGCTTGGGGTCCCTTGTCAGACCTGGCCTCCACCCTGCCTGCGCCCCGTCGACAAAGCTCAGGGCTTCGGCGGGCAGGCAAGCGCCTCTCGTCTGGGACCCCGACATGGACGAGGCGCCGGATCGACCTCCGTTCATGCTGATGACCGACCCGTACTTCACAGTCTATCAGGGCCGCCGGCGGACCATCGTCACCGGCGAGGCCCCTGCCGGGCTCGCCGCCGACCGGCCACCCCAGGCCCGCGCCTGGCGATCCTACCAGAACCGGATTGAACCGCCCCG
>JBHHYG010000295.1:0-4485 GCA_046757445.1 Acidobacteriota bacterium | reverse complement strand
CAGGAGCACATGCAGGAGGCGTACGACTGGGATCCCGGCACCGCACGCTGTGCGGTACCCGTCCTCGTGTGCATGGAAAGCGCGATGGCAGCCCCGTACATGATCCCGTTCATGAATCAGAAACTCACCGATCGTCTTGGTCCCGACGCCCGTTCGATTCCGCTGGAGCCGCTTGTCACGACGACGATCGGTGATCTAGAGCGAGCGCTGCCGCTGCTCCCTGGGCGCACGCTGGCCGGTGTCCTATCGCCTCTGGAACTCCTGACATTCGGGTACCAAGGTGGACTCGGGGACTTCCTTGAGCGCCGGTTCGCCGAGATGCCCGAGGATCCGGGGATTGTGCGAAAATACGAATCGTTCTCCGCGTCCGCGACGGAGCTTCTGTTCCCGCGGTTCTGGATCAAGCGGCTGTGGGCGCGAATCCTCCGCTCCTGGGACCGGCTCCACGGATACTAGCGAGGTCGTCCCTGCCAAGATCACTTCCTGGCTAAGTACGTTCCATCCCGAGCGAGCGGCGGACAAGCGGAGGACGGGCAGAGGACGCGCGCAGATGGCAAGAAAATGGCAAGGGCCCCCGTGGATGAATGCAGGGCGCCTTGGAGATTGCGGTAGGTTATTGAAACTACAACAAGAAATTGGCTCCTGAGGCTGGACTCGAACCAGCAACCCTCCGGTTAACAGCCGGATGCTCTGCCAATTGAGCTACTCAGGAGCCTGCAAGGCGGGGACCCACCCTGGCGACAAGGCGCGAACAGAAACGCGGGCTCGATGGAGCCACGCCGCCTCCACCGTAGCATCGGCTGCGGTGGCGGACAAGCGGCTAGCCCCGAGCTTCTCAACGGCGCCCGCTCGCTTCACGACCCGTTAGAGTTCGCTGCGCCCTTCCAGAGCCCGGGCCATGGTGACCTCGTCGGCGTACTCGAGGTCGCCGCCGACGGGGATACCGGAGGCGATGCGGCTGACCACGACGCCGAGCGGCTTGAGCAGGCGTGCCAGGTAAGCCGCCGTCGCCTCGCCTTCGACGGTGGGGTTGGTGGCGACGATGACCTCGCGGGCGTCGCTGCGCTTCACCCGCGCCACCAGGTCGTCCAGGTGCAGCTCGTCGGGGCCGATGCCGTCGAGCGGCGAGAGGGCGCCGCCGAGCACATGGTAGCGGCCGTGAAAGCGGCCGGTGCGCTCGATCGCCTCGACGTCGAGCCCCTCCTCGACGACACAGAGTAGGTCGTCTTGTCGTCGCTCGTCACGGCACAGGGCGCAGGGATCCCGGTGGGTGAGGTTGTGG
Organism: Acidobacteriota bacterium; assembly: GCA_046757445.1. GTDB lineage: Bacteria > Acidobacteriota > UBA890 > UBA890 > UBA890 > JBHHYG01. Next base: position 3,203 of record JBHHYG010000295.1, on the reverse strand, counting down.
CAGATGCTGCAGGGCCGGACCGTGGAGCGTACCCGGGTGATCGCCGCGGCCAAGCGCTCGGCCTGCTCCTGCGGCGCCTTCAGCAGGTAGAAGGCGAGCCGCTGGGCGGTCTTGCGGCCGATGCTCGGCAGCCTGCTGAGCTCGGCGATCAGTGTCTCGACCGGGCCGGGGCCGTCTTCGCGCATCGTCTAGCCGATCAACCCGGGCAGGTCTATGCCAGCGAGACCAGCGATGCCGCCGAGCTTCTGCTGTAGCGCCTCGTCGACCCGGCGGCAGGCCTCGTTGACGGCGGCGACCACCAGATCTTGCAGCATCTCCACGTCCTCAGGGTCCACAGCCTGAGGATCGATGGTGAGCTCGATCAGCTGCTTGTTGCCGCTGACGATGGCTGTCACCACGCCACCACCGGCGCTGGCCGACAAGCGCATCTCGGCCAGGTCTCGTTGCAGCTGTTCCTGCATCTGCTGGGCTTGCTCGAGCATCTTCTTCATTTTTCGATTGATCATGGCGATCCTGCTCGGAGCGGTTCCGAGTTCTGGTTCTCGGTCAGGGGTTCGGCGGCTGTGGGCGCCAACCTGTCAGGCCTCCTCGACCTCGGTAAGGTTTCCCTGCAGGGCGTCGACGAACGAGCGCACCGCGGCATCTTGCTCGGCCCGCTGCCATAGCTGCTGGCGCTTGACGTTGGCGGCATCCGCAGGCTCATGGGTTTCCTGGATGGCGGGGCCCGATTCGGGTTGCTGCTGTTGGAATCCGGTCATCACCCGTATATGCCGGCCAAGTACTATCTCGGCTTCCTTCTCGATGACCGACAAGGCGCTGCGGTCGTGTAAGCGCTCCTTGAAGATGCCACCGTTGGCGGCAAAGGAAAGCCAGAGGGTGTCGTCGCGTAGCTCGACGCTTTGTGCCCGCTCGAGGATCTTCGCGATCACGGGCTTGCACTCGCGCAGCCGTTCCAAGATCCGCGCCACCGGCGGCGCGTTCGAGTCCGGGAGGTGATCTCCTGCGGCCGCGGCAGCCTGGGCTGGTGGCTTCTGGGGCTCGCCGGCAACCGCGGGCCGGCGGCTCGGTGGGCGGGCCGAGCTGTGGGCCGTCGCTGAGGTGGAGGAATGGCGCTCGCCCCCCGATCCGGAGGTGGCCGCTGGCGGCGTCGATCCCGAGGAGCCGCCCCGAAGCTCGTCGATCAACACCTCCAGGGGTTCGAGCTGGGGCATGCGTGCGAGCCGCGCCAGCGCGGCCTCGAGATGGTAGCGGGGAACCTCACTGTGCTTGATACGGTATTCGGATGCCGACAGCAGAGCGAAGGCGCGATCGAGGTCATCGAGTTGGAAGCGGCCGGCCTGACGCCTGAGGCGCTCGAGATCGTCCTCGGGCAGGTGGAGGATGGCCGAAGCATTCTCAACGCTGCTGACCACCAGCAGGCTTCGCAGGTGTCCCAGGAAGTCGAGCGTGAACTGGACCAAGTCAACCCCCTGCTCGACCATCTGGTTGACCAGTTCGAGCACGCCGTTGAGGTCACCCTGTGCGATCAGGTCGGTGACCCGGTGGAGCAACTCGCGGTCGACCATGCCCAGAAGCTCTACCACCGTGTCGTCGTCGACCTCGTCGCTGGCGAAGGCGATGATCTTGTCGAGCAGGCTTTGCGCGTCGCGCAGGCTGCCATCGGCAGCCATGGCCACCAGGGCCAGGCTGTCGGCGGAGATCTTCACCTTCTCGGCCGCCGCGATCTCCTGCAACCTGCCGATGATTTCTGCCTGGCTGATGCGCCCGAAAGCGTACTGCTGGCAACGCGACAGGACCGTCTGGGGGATCTCGTGGGGCTCGGTGGTGGCGAGCACGAAGACGACGTGAGGCGGCGGCTCCTCGAGGGTCTTCAGCAGGGCATTGAAGGCATGCTTGGAGAGCATGTGCGCCTCGTCGATGATGAACACCCGGTGTCGGTCGCGGGAGGGCGTGTAGCGGGCGAATTCGTTGAGCTGGCGGATGTCATCGACACCGGTCTGGGATGCGGCGTCCATCTCGATGACGTCGAGGTTGCGGCTCTCTTCGATCTCCCGGCAGGCCTCACATTCGCCGCACGGATCGGAGGTGGGAGCCTCGGCGGATCGACAGTTCAGCCCCTTGGCCAGCAGCCGGGCCAGGCTGGTCTTGCCGACCCCGCGGATGCCGGAGAAACAGTAGGCGTGGGCGATGCGCCCCTGGTCGAGGGCGTTGCTGAGGGTGCGGACGATGGCCGACTGGCCAACCACCTGCGCGAAGCGCTGCGGGCGCCACTTGCGGGCCAGCACTTGATAGGGCGTCTCGGGCATGAAGGGCGTCTGGGCGAGCTATTAGCCGGTCGTTATAGGATGATCACGTAATATAAGGCTATATAGAGCAAACATTTAGAAGCCTTCCCCCTCCAAGATGGAAGGCTGGCCGTGCACCACCCGTCGAAGGCGAGCGCCGGCGCGGGACGCGCGGGACGTCCGCCGGGTTGGCCTGCGGCACCTGCAGGGGCCTGCTTACCGCTGCTCCCTCCCGGGCCTGACGGGGTTCACAGGTCTGCACCGCACAGGGCCCGGCGTCGCTTGCCCCCGCTAACGGCCCAGCAGCCGACGTCGCTCCCCTCGGGGTGGAATTCGGTCCTGCTAGAGCGGCTTGCAGGTTCAGGGCACCGCTAGCTCCCCACCTAGCACGGCCAAAATCATCCGCATGCAGCGGACTGGCTCCGATGGTGCCACGGCGTGCGGATACGCATCAACCCGACCCCTGCGCGGGGCGGGTGGGACCGAGCCTGGCCCAAAGAGGGCGCATCTGTACTTGAGCCAGGGGGGTGCTGCTCGAACTATTCGAGTGGCGTGCGATGAGGTCGAGGTGCGCACAGGCCGGCGGCATCAGGTACGGATCTTGAATTCGACGCCGCAGTTCGGGCACCAGGTCTCCAGCGCGCAGTCCTTGTCGAGATCGCAGACGAATCTCACCCGTAACCCCAATCGCCTGCAGCTCGGGCAGTTGGCGCGCCGCAGGGCCGCCTCGACAGTCTGGTAGCCGAGGGGGTGCAGCTTGGCTTGATCGGGCCCGAAGCAGAAGCCGCAGACCGAACAGGCCGACATCAGCAGGCAGTCGTGGAGGCTGTTCTTGCATCGAGCATGCACGACCAGGGAGCCGCGGCCGCAGAGAGGACATCGAAGGCGGGCCAGTGGTTCCGAAAGCGCTGTTGCCTG
>JBHHYG010000294.1:0-4511 GCA_046757445.1 Acidobacteriota bacterium | reverse complement strand
ACCAGGAAGGTGTGGCGCCAGAGCACACTCGGTGGGGCGTCAGGCACCAGCCGGCAGAACGGCAACGTCTCTTGCCCCCTCGAGGGCGTGGCACGGCGCTTGCAACTCGCGACGAGAGCAGGTTGTCCAGAGCGGGGTGCGCGCCGCCGCGTTCCCCTCGCACGGCCCGCGGTAGCGTCTGGAAAACCATGGACGACGAGGACGGCAAGGGTGGCGGCGGGCGCAAATGGAGCCGCCGGGATTGGCTTTCGTGGGCCGGGATCAGCACCAGCGCGGCGGTCTTGGGGCTCATGAACGCGGCCTTCTTCCGCTCTCTGCACCTCGACTTGCTCTACGAGCCATCGAAGGTCTTTCGCGCGGGCAAGCCGGAACATTATCCCCTCGACAGAGTCGTGAAACTTCCCGATCGGCCGGTCTTCATCTGCCGCGACCATGAGGGCATCTACGCAATCAGCGCCGTGTGCACCCACCTCGGTTGCATCGTGGCGACGTCGGACGAGGGCTTCGCATGCCCCTGCCACGGCAGCCGCTACGACCCGAGTGGCAAGGTGGTCGCAGGGCCGGCGCCGCTCAGCCTGCCCTGGTGGCGGATGACGCTCGCTCCGGATGGCCAGGTCGTGGTGGACGCCGGGAAGGCGGTGAAGCCGGGTCAGAAGCTCAAGGTGTAGACGTGGATTGGGCGCGACCGTTCCGACCATGCTGAACCAGTTCCTGGACAACCTGCGCGCGCTTCCTGGCAACTTCAGACGGGCCGTATTCCGCCGCGGTATACCTGCCACCGACAAGGAACGCCTGGCCTCCGTCTTCGCCAACATCTTCCTGCACATGCACGCCCCACGCACGAAGAAGAACACGCTCAGGCCCACCTACACATGGGGCCTCGGGCTCATCTCCTTCTATCTGTTCCTGGTCCTTCTCCTCTCCGGCGTGGTCCTGATGTTCTTCTACCTGCCCAGCGTCGACTGGGCCTATCTCAGCATGAAGGACCTCGAGAGCCGCGTCTACTTGGGACGCCTCCTTCGCAACCTCCACCGCTGGGCGGCGCACGCCATGGTGGCGACGGTCTTTCTGCACATGCTGCGGGTGTTCTACACGGGCGCCTACAAGCGACCGCGTGAGTTCAACTGGATGGTCGGCGTGTCGCTGCTGTGCCTGACCTTGCTGCTCAGCTTTTCGGGCTACCTGCTGCCCTGGGACCAGCTTGCCTACTGGGCAATCACCGTCGGGGTCAACATCGCCGGCTCGGCGCATCCCACGTGGCTGCCCCAGCCGGGTGGGTTCGATATCGGCGAACTCACGAAGTACATCCTGCTTGGCGGCACCGAGGTCGGCCAGGAGGCACTGATCCGCTTTTATGTCGTGCATGTGATCTTCTTGCCTCTCGGTGCCGGGGTGCTGATCGGGGTGCACTTCTGGCGCATCCGCAAGGACCGCGGCATCAGCGCGCCCGACCCTGAGGAAGATGGGGCCGAGGCGGAGGAGAAAGAGGACGGCTCCAGCAGGCCGAAGAGGAAGAGGAAGGCGTCGGACGAAGTCGTGCTCACCTGGCCCAACACGCTGCTCGCGGAACTGGCGCTGCTCATGGGGACGCTCTTCTTGCTCAACCTGCTCAGCCTTCTCATCGATGCGCCGCTACAACAGATTGCCGATCCACGCCAGCCGGAAACCGTTGCCAAGGCCCCCTGGTACTTCCTCGGCATCCAGGAGCTCGTGAGCTACTCGGCCTTCACCGGAGGCGTGATGATCCCGCTCGTCGTCGTGATCGGCCTGGCCGCGATCCCCTTCGTCGACCGCGAGACGGTGCGCGTCGGTCACTGGTTCCACAACCGCGGAGGACTGAGCTGGAGCCTGCTCTCGGCGGCGGCCGGCCTGGTGTTCACCTGGGTGGTGCTCGCCTGGGGAATCCGAACCGGTGGCCTACGCGCGATGTATCCGAACGTCCCGCAGATCGTGGTCGACATTGTCAACCCCGCGGCGCTCATCTTCTATTTCGCCACGGGGTGGCATTTCGTCGGACTCTATCGCTTCCGCGAGCACCGCGCGGCCACACTCGGGACCTTCAGCGTGTTCGTGGTGGCCGTCGTGCTGGTGACGGTGGTGGGTGTGTACTGCCGCGGACCGAGTTGGGGCTTCTACTGGCCCTGGGAGAGCTGGCCGGCGCACTAGGACAGCACTTCCGGTGGCTTCGTGGGCGGGGGAACGACGCTGCCTTGGGAGTACCAGGACAAACTGCTCACGGTCGCGACGCTCTTCGCGTTGCTGACGCTGGGCACGATTGTCTACGCCGTCTGGCGGGAGGAGCATCCCGTCTGGGAGCGCTACGAGCGTGGCTACCGGGAGGCGATGGTCGCCGCGGTCGCCGACTTCCCGGAAGACCGACGCGAAGCGACGCTGGCGAGCATCCAGGCCGGAGCGATCCAGGACTACATCCGCGAGGCGTCGATCGTAGACCGCTGCCGCACCTGCCATCGAGGCATCGACAATCCCCTGATGGCGGACGCACCCCAACCGTACCGGACGCACTCGGGTGACACCCTACGCGACCATCCGCCCAGTAGGTTCGGCTGCACCATCTGCCACGGCGGTCAGGGTCCCAGTCTCGCAGGCGTCGACGCCGCTCACGGCAGGGCCGCGTTCTGGGATCAGCCCATGTTGCCGCTGCGCTACGTGGAAGCGAGCTGCGGTCGGTGTCACCGCGTCGCCGAGGTGCCAGCCAGCGACGTGCTCAAACGCGGCCGTGACGTCGCACGGCGCGAGTGCGACGGCTGCCACGAGGGAGACGATCGCCCCCGGGGCGCAAAAACGCTGCGCTACGTCGGCATCAAGCGCAGCGGGCGATGGCTGGCGGGATATCTGAGCGATCCCGACAGCGAGCACGCACGACACTGGTCATCGGAGCCGATCCAACGGGACGACTTCGACGCGCTGATCTCCGAGCTGACAATGCGCAGGGGTGCAGAGAAGCTTCTTCGAGGAGAGCTGCTCTACAACGAGCGCGGCTGCGGCGGCTGCCACCAAATCCAGGGCGTCGGAGGCGTGCTGGGCGTCGACTTGACGGAAGAGGGTCTGCGTCTACCGCGCCAGCTCGACTTCAGGTACGTGCGTGCCTCGGGCGGCGTGGTCGCTTGGCAGGAGGCGCACCTGATCAAGCCGGAGTCGGTCGTCCCCGAGACGACCATGATCGATCCCAAGCTGCGGTCCAATGAGGTCGAGCTGCTGGTGAGCTTTGTCCTCTCGCTGTATCCACGCTGGAATTACGATGCGTGGCGCCCGCCCGATCACGACGGTTTTCGCGAGGAGGCTTACAAGGCCGATCCCGCGCGCGGCAAGGCGCTCTACGGTCGCTACTGTGCGGCCTGCCACGGACGGAACGGTAGGGGACGCATCGATATCGTCCATGGTGGCTACGCCCCGGCGCTTTTCAACGCCACGTTCCTTGCCCTCGCCGACCCGGAGTTCCTCGTCTACAACATCGCAAACGGCCGCGAGGAGCGGAACATGCCCGCTTGGCGCCAGACGGGCGGTCTGAGAGAGACGGACATCCGGTCGATCGTGCTCTTCCTCAATTCGAAACCCAGAGCCGACACACCCGAGTTTCTCGGCCCCTTCCGCGGCTCCGCGGAAGAAGGAAGAGCCACCTATGAGGTCCAGTGCGCCGGCTGCCACGGCGAGAGCGGCGAGGGAGGTGTCGGCCCCGCTCTCGCACTCCCCGGTGTTCAGAAAGCGGGCGACGAGTATCTCTATGCCACGATTGCACTCGGCCGTCCCGGGACAGCCATGTTGCCCTATGACCTCCCGGGCGGTAACGGCCTGCCGCGGGAGCGCATCGCGGACCTCGTGGCATACATTCGACTTCTTCCCGAGGCGTACGATGACTAGTCTGACCCTGGTCGTGATGCTTGCACTCTCTGCTCCTCCCAGTGCCGAGGACGGTGCCCCGGTGCGGTATGCCAACGCCGGCGAGAGCTCGCGTGTGGCTCGTCCTGAATTCGAGGGCGGCGCCCCGGTGCTGCGTGCCGGCACCTTCGAGGGCGCGCTCGCGACGTGCGCCGCGCCGGCGGCGGCGGCCTGGGATCAGGCGGAGGCCTACGAGATTCCCCTGCGCATGACGCCGCCGCACATGCGCTCCGACGAGTTACCCGTGCAGAGCATCGAGACCCTGAAGGTGCGAGCTCTGGCAGCGCTCGACGGCGTCGCGATCCGTATCGCTTGGCGCGACGAGACCGCAGACTTCCCGGCGAGCCGCACCCGAGCGATCCGGAGCTTCCCCGACGCGGTGGCGGTGCAGTTTCCCGCCGGCACGAGGGCGAGAGTGCTGCCGGCGTTGGCGATGGGGTCGGCGAAAATGCCAGTCAACATCTGGCGCTGGGCCGCCGGCGAGGAGGCTGAGGAAAGCATCGCGGAAGGCTTCGGCCGGCTGCACTCCATCTTGGAGCCTACACTCGTGCGGACCACCCAGGTGCGTGTGGATGGCGGCTGGGCCGTTACTCTCTCGCGGCCCTACGAGGTCG
>JBHHYG010000293.1:0-4514 GCA_046757445.1 Acidobacteriota bacterium | reverse complement strand
GGGCGATGACCCGGACAATGCGAACCGGGGAATCCTTACCATGGTCAAACGCTTCAGACTGAAAAAGCTGCTCAGGAAGCTGGGGGCGGAGGGCGGCCCGGTCACCTTCGAAGCCCAGGTATCGGGGCCTGACATCAAGGCCGACGCACGGGCCATCGCCATCTACTCTTTCCGGCGGCCGGCACTAGAGAAGTAGCCAACGACGGGCCCCTCTCGCGATCGGGCGACGCAGCTGCGCCCGCAAGCAGTCCCTATGCGCCTGCCGGTGACGGCGGCGTGGGGGGGGGCATCTGCACTTGCCATTACCGGCTGTCCCGGTGCAAGACCCCTACGCCCTCGAACCGGCGCGCGCCTTGTCCTTGCAGCCCTTGCGCCCGCTCGCTACACGACCCGTTGAGAAATGCGGGCTAGCTCCTCGTAGATGTTCATCAACTGCCGCGAGGTATGCTCCAGGGTGTAGGACGACCTGATCAGTTGAAGGCCTGCTTCTCTCATCGCCGCCAAGGTTTGATCGTTTCCCAGCGTATCCACCAGCAACGAGCCAAGGGCGTGCGGGTCGCGGCTGGCGACGGTGCGCGCCGACGCTCCGAGCTCCGGTAGCACGCCCACGGCTGTGCCCACCGTCGGGCAGCCGCAGGCGGCTGCCTCGAGAGCGACCATGCAGGCACTTTCGAAGCGTGAGGTGATGACGCAAAGGTCGGCCTGCCGGTACAAGTCTGGTAGCTGATGGTGCGGCAGCTGGCCGTGAAAGCGGACACCAGCTCGAATGCCGAGCTCCTCGGCCAGCTCCTGAAGCTCGCCGAGCAGCACCCCGTCGCCGACGATATGGAGTCGGGCGTCAGGGCGCTGGCAGGCGACGATGGCGAAGGCCCGAAGCAGCAGGCCCTGATTCTTCACCGGCGACAGCGAGGCAACGTGAAGAAGCTTCGGGTTTCCCTCCAGTGCCGGGTCGCTGGCCTGACCACGTTCTGGCGATGTAGCCCGATAAGAAATGCGGGCTGGAGGGTCGGCGTGAAAACGCTGGCAATCAACTCCCGGGGAAAGGATGGACCAGCGTGAGCTGTCCCAACGATCGGCCGCCAGCTCCTTCAGGTACCGTGAGCCGACGGTGACGCGATCGGCACCGCCAAGGGCTCGCTCGATCAGCCAGCGATTGGTCGTGCTGCACTGGCCACCGTAGCCGATCTCGGGAAGATCGGCGAGTTCTCCACCACGCAGCGAGACGACCACCGGCGTTCGCGTCAGCCGTCCGGCGAGGACCGCCAGAAAACCGGGCTCATGTGCCCACAGCGCGTGCAAGACGTCGAAAGAGCGATGCCGTGCCTGGCGTAGGATGGTGGCCAGCGCCCGCGTCAGCAACGGCAAGCGGTGCAGGCGACGCCGCTGGGCGCCGCCGAAGGGAAACACTGTGGCGCCGTGCAGCGAATAGGGGCGCCGGTGGTGCGGGTAGCGGAGGCTGAAGATGCGGAGATCGGCTTGCTCGCTCAGCGCCCGAACCATGTCCCAGAGGGAGGGGATGCACCAGTCCTCTTCGCTGGCGCTGAATCCCGGAACCACTAATGCCACGCGCATTTCAAGCACTCTCGTTCCGGTTCACGAGTAGAGTCACGTTTGAGGCGAGCGCGACGGGCGACGTGCGAGGAGCAACGAGGGGGCGATGAGTGCCCTCTACCCGACTGCCGGAAGACCCCTCGAGGACACCGTTGCGGGCGCCGTGGGGGCAGGCGCGAGGCAACGCAGCCGTGGTCAAAAGCCGGAGGTCTCCGGCCGCTGGTAGCCGAATAGCCTTTGAAAGGCCCGCAGCTCGATCGGCAAGCGGTAGAACTCCCTCCTGTAGCGCCAACCACCGAGGGCTCGCAGCGTCGTCCTCTTCAGCCCGCGGATCTTGCTGTCGGTGACCGTCGGATAGTAGGCGTTCAGAACCCTTTCGAAGCTGCGGACACGTTGCTCGAGCCCCAGGGTCAGCCACGGATTATGGGGATCGCGGCGCAGCGAGAAGTCGCGCCAGTCGTCGTTGATCCACTCATCCAGCGTCTCCGGAAACTTGAACCCGAGCTTGCGGGCTTCCTCGTAGAGCACCCCATCGACCGGCACCGGCGTGTACATGTAGAGGATGACCTCGACCTCCGGGTTGACCTCCTTGAGGCGGCGGACGAAGCGGATGGTCGCCTCGATATCCGCGAGCGGATCCGGTGGTTGGCCGAGGACGAAGGAGAACTCCGGCACCACGCCGTAGCTTCGCAGGCGCCGGGCGAGCTCGAGGGTGAGGTGGGTCGAGGCGCTGCCGCCCTTGTTCATGCGCTTCAAGATCTCGTCGGAGCCCGATTCCGCGCCACAAAAAACCATCTTCAGGCCGCTCGCCTTGATCTTCCGCCAGCTCGTCTCGCTGTACCGCATGAGCTCGTCGATACGCCCCAGCGCCCACCAGCTGATCCCCAGATTCATGATGCGCTCAGCGAACTCGGTGGCCCGTTCCTCGGAGATGAAGAAGTCCATGTCGTGAAACTGCACGGCGTCGGCACCGTACTGCTCGCACTGGAAACGAATGACCTTTTCGATGCGCCGGGGTGATTGGGCCACCCATTTGCCGTTGACGATGCTGACGATAGGGCAGAAGCAACAGCGGAAAGGGCAACCGTAGGAGGAATTATGCGTGCCGACCCGATCGCCGAGGTAGTGCTTGTGGAAATAGCGCTCCATCGGAAGCTTCTGATACGGCCAGTCGGGCAGCTCATCGAGCGGCGTGAGAGGGTGATTCTGATTGTGGTGGATGCTGCCGGATGGCGCGCTGTCCTCCCTGTAGGAGAGGCCGGCGATGGCGGAGAAAGCGGCGCCGCTGAGCAGCGTTTCGACGAGCTTGAGAACGGTCTTCTCCCCTTGGCCGCGAACACAGAAGTCGATGCTCGGATCCCTGAGCACCGTCTCCGCATGCTGGGAGGGAAAGTAGCCGCCCCAAACGATCGGCACGCCGGGCAATGCCGCCTTCAAGCGGCGGCTATCGGGAACGGCATGATTCAGCTGCGGCCCCGGCATCACCGTGATGCCGATGGCGGTGAGCTGCCGCTGCCGGCCGAGGTCGAGGATTCGCCCGACCGGGTCGGCCTCGAGGTTGCCATCGACGATCTCGTATTCGTACCGGCCCTCCAGCGTGGAGGCGACCGACAGCAGTGACATCGGCAACGGCTTCTTCTTCGAGGGAGTGCTCCAAGGGTTGTAAAGAACGATCATCGTTCGTTCGCTCCTCCCTGCTCGCCTGCTGCCGCGTGGGCCGCGCCTCCGTAGCGGGAGTGGCGACGAGCGACGCGCGGCATCGTTGAGCGGTTTCGCCGTAGCCTGCGAAAGGCGGAGAGGTGCAAGGCACAGACGCACCTTCGGCAAATCGGGTTGCAGGTCACGTCGAGCCGACGCCGGAACGATACTGCTGCCTTCGCGTTGAGGATCTCCGCCAGGGGTTTCTCTCTTATGCTGCCGTATGGAGGATGGAAGAAGCAGGGCCGCACGTCGCCGTTGGCCTCGATCACCGCCGAGACCCAGGGGGCGTTGCAGATAGTCTCGGGAAACTCATCGAGGCTGTGGAGGGCGCGGAAGTAGCGGCCCAGTCTGCGCAGCTTGGCGGGCCCCTCGGCGACGAAGCCGGAACGGAACTCCGCCTTGTAGGCGACCAGGGTCTCTTCGATCAACTGTGCGAACTCCTCCGCCTCTGTGGCGGACAGCGCCACCTCCGTCACCCGTTTCTCGTCCCAGGGGATCGGTCGGTTGAAGGCCTCGGTGGCGACATCGGCGCCCAGGAAGGAGATCTGATCGAGACCGATCTCGTGCGCCGCATCGATGATCCGCTGGATGTCGAAGTAGTTGCGACGTTGCACGACGCAACGACCGGTGATTCGATACTCGGAGTCCTCGCCGCGCAGCGCCGCCACGCCTGCCGTGAGGCGATCGTAGGCGCGGGGAACCCGACGGATGGCGTCGTGAACTTGGCGGGAGCCGTCGAGAGAAACGATGACCTCGTCGCACCAGCGCACTACATTGGCTGCCTGTTGCGCGAGCAGCAGCCCGGTCGATAACAGCGTGATACGGGCGCCTAGCTCCTCGAGCAGCTCGCACAGCGCCCACAGGTTCGAGTGCATCAGCGCCTCGCCGCCGGAGAGCACCACCCAGCGTGTGCCCAGCTGGCGAAGGTCCGGCAACTGCCGGGTGATCTCTTTGCGGGAGAGCTCCACTCTGTTCTGATTTGCCTTCCAGATATCGCACATCAGGCAGCGGCAGTCGCAACGGCTATGGGGCATCAGCACCAGCACAGGCATTGTGTGGATGCTGTGCGTGGCCAACGTCCGCCGCCGCTTGTAGATTTCCAGTGGCGAGATCATCTCTTTGACCAGGCAAGATGAGCCGAAGCCCAGATGGCCCGGGTCGCCCGTCTCATGCCATCTCGCATTCTTCCCCCCTCTGCTCTGACCCTGTGGGCGCAACGTAGCAGCTACCTAGCGCATTCCAGAGCGGATTCCTGGCCCAAT
>JBHHYG010000292.1:0-4542 GCA_046757445.1 Acidobacteriota bacterium | reverse complement strand
GAAAGTCTGGCCGGGATATGGGTCGATGGTCACCCGGGCACGTTGGCCCGGGTGGATCTTGGCCGAGTCCACCTCGTCCATCGGGGCGCTCAAGTAGATCGAAGAGGTATCGATCAGATCCAGCACCGCCGGCACCGGCAGGGCGGGCGGGGAAGGCGTGATCCACTCACCCACCTCGGCGGTCAGCTCCGCGATCACACCATCGAAGGGCGCTCGCAGGACGGTCTTGTCGAGCTCGGTGCGGGCGACCTCGATGGCGGCTCGGGCCCTCTCGAGGCCGGCCGTGGCGGCCTGGCAGGTGGCGGCGGTGGTCTCGGCGGTGCTCTGCGATCGGTCGAGCAGGTTTTCAGAGATGATCTTGCGCTCCGCCAGCGCTTGGTTCCGTGTGAGCTCCCGGGCAGCTTGCTCGGCGGAAAGGCAGGCCTGCTGTCGCTGTGCCTTGGCGGCCTCCAGCTCTCGCTCGCTGAGCCGCAGCTGGGCGCGCTGGCGGGCGTCATCAAGACGTAGGAGCACCACGCCCTTGCTGACGCGCTTGCCCTGGCGATGGGGGATCGCTACCACCCTGCCGCCGAGCTCCGGTGACAGCTGCGCACGCTGCCTGGCCTTCACCGTACCGCCCTTCGAGTTGGTCACCGTTTCCTCGACGCGGCCGCGCGCAACCTCCACCACCGTCACCGCCACCGGTTGGGGTGCGAAGTACGTTGCGCGCAGGGCGACCACGGCGACCACCGAGGCAGCGAGGCCGAAAAGGCGAAGCAACCATCTGCGCATGCCACAACTGTAGCATCGCTCGGCCGCCCTTACTCGATGGTCGCCGCCGAGCTATCGCCGTTGTTCTTGTGACCGGCCTTGTCCACCACCCCGAGGCGGTGGGCCATGGCCACGAAGGTGGTGTACTTGAGCCCCAGTGCCTGGGCAGCGCGGCTCATGACGCCGCCGGTCTGCCCTAGCGCACGCCGCAGGAGCCGGCGCTTGAAATCGTCGACCGAACGATCGAATGGGAGCGGTGTCGCGCTAGCGTGAGGTCCCCGATGAGGCTCCCTCGGGGTGACCGCGAGCGGCGGAGCGGGCCCACAAGGTTGCAGCTGCAACCGCAGGCTGGTTCCACAACCCGGGCAGGCGAGATCAGGTAGGTTGATCTCCGCATGCCGAGGCTGCAACGCGGCTGGCTCTTGGGCCCCGGACCAGATTCCTGCATCACTCCACGGCCGAGACCCAGGGGCGCGGATTCCCGCCGGCGGGTGGTTGACGGAGGTGATGGCGCGCATAGGGGAGCTCGGTTGGCGATGGCTGTCCATTGCCATGGTCCCTTCCTTCCGGATCGCGGGGAGCGTCTGGAAAGATCGCCGTCACTCACCTCTATAGACGGAAGGAAGGACCAATTAGTTGCATTCGAGGGACGATTCTTTCCCTGGCCTGGCGAAAGATCCGGCTTGGCCAGGGTGACTGATGTTGAAGATCGAGCGCTAGCGAGCAGTTCTCCGCCCCCGGGCCGGCATCTGTCTGTGGAATTCAATGGCGGTTTCGACTACAAATGCTGTGGCGCGTTATCAGTAGCGTACCTCGTTCCATCGTGCAGGGAGGAGCATCATGGAAACCGACCGACGAGACTTCTTGAAGCTGGCCGCCAGCGGCGCTGTGGCGGCCGGCGTGCTGGGTTCCCCAGCAGCCACGGCCGCGGCCGGATCGAAGGCTTGGCCCGCCGCAGCGAACGCCGCTCGGGGCGCCGCGTCCGGGCCGGTCGATGCCGAGGAACGTCGCCGGCTCATCGCCAAGGCGGTCTTCGGCCCCAAGGACCCCGCTGCGGGCGACGGCGGCATGGTGATCTGCGCCCACCCGCTGGCCACCCGTGCCGGCGCCGACATCCTGCGCGCCGGCGGCAACGCCGCCGACGCGGTGCTCGCGGCCGCGGTGACCCAGTGCGTGGTCGAGCCGCACATGACCGGCATCACCGGCGTGTTCAGCATGCTCCACTACGACGCCGCGACGGGACAGACGAGCTATGTCAACGGCGGCATGAATGCGCCGCTGGCGCCGCTGACGGGCTGGGGTCCGGAGGCGCTGGCGACCGGACTCGGAGCCGGTGTGCCCGGCTTCTGGGGCGGCTTCGAAGCCTGCCGTGCGCGCCACGGCACCAAGTCGTCGAGGGAGCTGATGGCCGCCGCCATCGCCTATGCTCGTGACGGCTTCGAGATCCACCCGTTCCTGTGGGGCGAGATGTTCACCTCGACGAACATGCTGGGCCGCAGCGATCAGGGTCGCGAGATCTTCTTTCCCCATGGTGCGCTGCTGAATCCGGGCGACATGCTGGTCCAGAAGCGCGCCGCCGACACGCTCGAGCGCCTTGCCGAGGAGGGCAACGACTACTTCTACCACGGCGATTTCGCCAAACAATACAGCGAGGTCGTGCAGGCGGCCGGCGGGGTGATCACCCCGGAGGACTTCGAGCGCTACGACGTGCGCTTCGATGAGCCGGCGCGCGGCAGCTACCGTGGCTACGAGCTGGTGGGCTCCCCGCCCCCCGACAACGGCGGCACCCACGTCATCGAGATTCTGCAGATGGTCGAGCTCCTCGATCTCGACAAGCTCGGGCCGCCCACCGAATCTGCCGAGACCCTCTGGCAGATGTCGCGCATCTGCAACCAGGTGTTCCTCGACGGTGCCAAGCAGCCGGATCCGGAGAGCTACCCGCTGCCGTTGGATCTGATCACCTCGAAGGAATACGCGGCGATGCGCTTCGAGCTGCTGCAGATGGGCAAGCCGCTGGAGTCGCCCTCGATGCCACCGCCCGGCAGCTGCGAGGTGACCGCAGTGGATGCCGCCGGCAACGTCGCCACCGTGCTGCACTCCTGCATGTCGCTGCCCTGGAGCAACGGCCTCTTCGTCGCCGGTGTGACGATCGTCGCCTCGGGCGCCCACTTCTTCCGCATCATGCCGAAGCCGGGCCGCCGCGCTTCTGTCTTCGTGGCTCCCAACATGGTGCTCAGGAACGGCAAGCCGGTGCTGGCCTCCGGGTCGCCGAGCGTCAGCCTGCTACAGAACATCGTGCAGAACACAACCAACTTGATCGACTTCGGGATTGAGATTCACGAGTCGGTCAACCGACCGCGCTTCGGCAACGCCTACTCGGCAGCCGGCAGCTTCCCGGCGGTCGAGATCGACCTCAACGAGTCGGTGCGCGAGGCGGCCATCGCGCGCGGCCTGCCGATTCAGCCCGTCAACCAGTGGAACTGGGGGATGGGGGCCTTCGAGGGCATCTGGATCGACCCCGACAGCGGCCAGCGTTCGGCCCGCGGCGACCCGCGCCGCTGCTCCATGGCCGAGGCGGTGTAGCCTGAGACGGGTGGAGATCTACGCCGAGGTCAGGCTGGGTGCGCGCGCCGTACCGATTTGCTGCACCCCAACTGTTCAGGGCAACGCTTCGCGTAGCCCTTCCGCCGTCGGCCTGCAGCGCTGGTATATTCGAAAGATGTAGCTCGCGAAGTGGCCGAGCAGAATGACAACGAGTATCCACTCGGCGACGACGAGCCAAGCCGCCACATCGCCCCTGACCAGAATCTCCTGAAGTCGCTGCCACTGCTTGATGCCGAGCAGCAGGGTGATCTCGATCTTGGCGTACAGGCTGTAGCGGATCCCTAGCCCGCATTTCTCAACGGCTCGTGGCTGCGCGAGCGCAATGGTGCGCGATGACTGCGTTGCGCTTGCCCCGAGGGCTCGACGTACTGCACGAGTACGCCTGCGCCCTCGAACCGGCGCGCGCCTTGTCCTCGCGACCCTTGCGCCCGCTCGCTTCACGACCCGTTGTAGCACACTTCCGACTCTCGCAGAGAACCGAAGAGACTCCGGATCGGGCAAGCGCGCCTCGAAGGACGCTTCTCTCTTCCCTGACGGGCGGTCGTTTGCTTCCCGGGTGAGCGAACTTCCTCGGCAAGGCGGCCGCGGAGGCGCTCTCAGGGCCGCTCGTTGTCGGGGCCCTCGGCGCGGCTGGTCCAGGTGAGGTAGGCGGCCAGCAGGGAGGCGACGGCCATCAGCAGCGCTGCGGCGGTCAGCTGCCACTCGGCGGCGGCAAAAAGCAGCACCCAGGCGTAACCCCCGTAGTAGATGCCATAGAGGGCGGCGTAGCCCGCCAGCAGCTGCGGTGACAGCGCCATCCAGGCCACCGAGACGGTCACCAGGCCGGCGAACAGCATCGACAACCCGACCAGGTCGTTGCTCGCCCGCAGCGCCGGCTCGACTTCGAGGTTGGCGCGGGCGCTGAAATGTATCAGCGCCAGCGCTACCGACGCGGCGCCGGCGCCGAAGAGCAGCAGTCGTGGCCTGGCCGTCTTTGCCGAAGGATCCACCTATACCTTCCTGGTCGGGATCGAGGCCTAGCCCGCACTTCTCAACGGTTCGCGGCTGCGCGAGCGCAATGGCAGGCGATGACTGCGTTGCGCTTGGCTCGAGGGCTCGACGTACTGCACGAGTACGCCTGCGCCCTCGAACCAGCGCGCGCCTTGTCCTCGCAGCCCTTGCGCCCGCTCGCTTCACGACCCGTTGAGA
>JBHHYG010000291.1:0-4571 GCA_046757445.1 Acidobacteriota bacterium | reverse complement strand
GTAGTTGAATGTCCGACAAGGCGTGCGTCTCTACCTCCTCTGTGTAGAATATCTTATCCAGTTTTTCCAGACGGAGCAGAGATCCGGCAGCTGCGCTCATAGCTCGATTCCCCCCTGAAGAAGTGTCTTCGGCCAACGGGCAGGCCAGCGGGGCGTTGTCTCCTCCCTCCGGGCCCTCTTCCCATATCTGACGTATCTGCAGCCGGTTTGGTTGCATGCTCGACGCACAAACCGCAGGCGGGAGGGAGGCCTCGCTATGCTGTGCAGTATATGAATGAATAGTATTAGTCAGTAAAACATAGAATAACTTTGTATATAAGCTGTCGTTAACGTATTGAGCAGCAAAACAATTGGAACTATAATATATCCTAACTAGAGTTAGGACACCGTAGCTCTGGCCGGGCCGGGGACCACCTGTGGCGGCCAGCAATCGATACGGAGGAGCGAGACCGTGACCGCCGCAAAGCGTTCGGCTCGACGAGGTGCAAGCTTCACCTCGGAAGGCAGGATCCGCCGATTTCCCGTAGCTCTGACCCGCTGGGTGCTGGTGCTGGCCATCGCCTATGCCATCATTTTCGGGGGCGAGGGCAAGGTACCCGTCTGGCCACACCAGGTTTTCGTCATCGTGGTCGTCCTTTCGAACCTCGTGTTGTCTTGGCTGCTGTCTCGCAGAAATGTCTGGAGAGGCTTGAGCGGTGGCGCAGCCGCCGTCGACATCGCAGCGGTGAGCCTGGCGATCGCCATTTCTGGCAACCTGTCGACAAACTTCTACGTCGTCTATTTCGCCGTGGTGATCGTCGCCACCACCATGCACCGGCTCCGTCCCGTCGTCCCACTGGCGGTGATCGCTTGCCTAGTCTACACCGTGCTGGCCTATCTGGAAGTCGGCTCGGAAGTGTGGCGTAGCAGCGCTGTGCTGGTTCGCCTGCCTTTCCTTCTCGGCGTGGCGCTGTACTTCAGCACCGCCGTCCAGCAAGCCGTCGAGGAGTTCCACGCCGGACGCCTGGCAGCGACACGGAACCGGGCCCTGCGAGCCCTATCAGAGATGGGGCGAATGGCGCTGACCGGCACCTATCCGGGCTCGGTCCTCTTCGAGGTTTCCCGCCGCGTCCAGGAGATCATTGCCGTCGATCGTTGCTCACTCATCATTTTCGATCGGGGCGGCACTTGCGGCTACCTGGTAGCGAGTGGCGACGATCCCAGTGTCGACGTGCTGCTTCTGGAGATGGAGCGGTATCCGGAGCTGCAGCCGGCCTTCGTCAGCGGAAGGGTTATCGAGATCCATCCTGATGAACCGCCCAAGTTGTGGGACAAGATCCAACGCAACCTACCCGACACGAGCCCTTTCCGCAGCTTTCTCGTCGTTCCCATCAAGCGTGAGACCGAAGTACTAGGGGTGTTCTTCCTTCGCGATGCTCGACCCGACCGTGTGTTCAGCACGGCGGACCGCGACTTCTGCACACAGGCAGCGCAAATGGCGGCAGCGTTCATCCGCGAGCACGACCTTCTCGAGCAGCTTCGCCAGCGGAGCGGCCACGACAACCTCACCGGACTGCTGACTTTCTCGGCCTTTCATGAGAAGGCGGTGCAGCTCATTGAGGCCAAGAAGGGCGGGCGAGGGCCTCTCTCTCTGGCGGTGATCAATATCGACAACATCAGGGAAATCAACGACCGCTGGAGTCACGACGTCGGCGATACCATCATTCAGCAGGTCGGCCAATGCCTGGCAAAGTCGCTGCAGGACGGGTCGGCCGCCTGCCGCTATTGCGGCGACGAGTTCCTCGCCCTCGTTGATGCCGACAAAACCGAGACGGCCAAGCGCCTGCAGAGCACGTTCCTCGACCGCCTGGATAGCCAGCGCTCGGACCTACCCTGCCGCCCGGGTGTGTCGATTGGTGTCGCCGGATTTCCCGCCGACGGCGACACCCCCGACGACCTGCTCGCGGCTGCGCAACGAGCGATGTGCCTGGCCAAGAACGGCGGCGGCCATCGCATCTGCGCCTCGAAGCCGGTCACCAGCGACGAGTCTTTGAAGCAGACCGTGATCGAGGCGGTACTGGCAGTGCAGACTCGACGCCTGCTGCCGGCGAAATGGGGACATCGTTGAAGGCCGGCGCATAAAGGTGATGGCTAACGTATAATCTGCCCACGTAGACGCTGTGAAACGGTAGCGGCTCAAAGAGCCTTGGGGGCCGACTGCGGCCGCATGAAACAGGCGGAGGGTTGATGAGAAATGCGGGCTAGAGAAACCAGCACACTTCCGGGAGACAGAGTGGGGGCCGCCTCTGTCGCCCTCCCCCGTTGGGCTCTTCTCATCACCATCGCCTATGCGGTCATCTTTAGCTCCGTGACCGCAGCACCGCTGTGGCCGCATCAAATCTTCGTCGCTGCGATTCTGCTTTCCAATCTGCTCCTGACTTGGGTACTGGCTCAGGGTAAGTCGTGGAAACGGTTGAGCGGCTGGGCAATTGTGCTCGACATCGCCGCCGTGAGCCTGGCGATCATCATTGCGGGGGATGCCTCGGCTGATTTCTACGTCGTCTTTTTCGCCGTTCTGATTCTTGCCGCGGTCATCGACCGCTTCCTACTTCTCGTGCCGCTGGCCCTCGTGGCTTGCGCATCATACGCGCTCCTTCTTTACACCAGAATCGGGATCGAAATGTTTCAGAGCCCGGCAGACTTGGTGCGGGTGGTGGTACTTCTGGTCGTGGCGTTGTATTTCGGCAACGCGGCCCAGCGAGCGCGCAGGGAATACGCGAGCTGGAAGCGGGACCGAACACTGCAAGCCCTGTCGGAAATGGGAAGCCTGGTCTTCACAGGCTCCTTTCCCGGCCCCGTGCTCCACGAGGTTACGCGTAGGGTCCAGGAGGTTGTCGGCGTCGAGCGCTGCTCCTTGGTGGTTTTCGATCGCGGCGGTGCCTATGGCTACCTAGCGGCCAGCGGAGACGACCCGGGCGTCGAGGTGCTGTTGCTGCAGACCGACCAGTACCCTGAAATGCGGCCGATCCTCGAGAGTGGAGAGATCGTCGAGGTTCATCCGGGCGAGCCCGCCGAGCTGTGGGAAAAAGTGCAGCGGAACTTACCCGAGACCAGCCCCTTTCGCAGCTTCCTTCTGGTTCCCATCCGGCGTGATGACAAAGTTCTCGGCGTTTTCTTCCTTCGTGACCCGCACCCCGAGCGTATCTTCAGCGAGGCCGACAAAGACTTCTGCAGCCAGGCTGCGCAGATGGTTTCGGCCTTCATCCACGAACACGACCTTGTCGAACAGCTTCGACAGCGCAGTCGCCATGATGGCCTCACCGGGCTCTTGAACTTCCAGACTTTCCGCGAGGAGGCGTCTGAGCTTGCCAGGCCGGTGGCAGCCGGTAACCAGCCTCTCAGTCTGGTGGTCGTCGACATCGACCAGATGGGAGAGGTAAATCGTTCTTTCGGGTACACGGCGGGCAACGAGCTCATCTGCGCCGTCGGACATTGCCTGGCCGAGGCGCTCCCTGGGGCACCAGCGGTGTGTCGTTACGGAGGCGACGAGTTCGCCGCGCTCGTTCATGCCTCCACCGAGGATTCGGCAGAGCTTCTGCAGCGATCCTTTCTCGATCGCCTGGAAGAGACGCGAGGCCAGCTTCCTGAAGGCCCGCGGGCCTCCATCGGCATCGCCAGCTTGCCCCTCGACGGTGACGACGCCGACGCTCTCCACGAGGCCGCCCAGCGGGCGATGCGCCTTGCGCGCAGCGGCGGCGGCCATCGCATCTGCATCTCCGAGGCCGGCTCGCCAAGCTAACCGGTCATCTGCTGCGGTCGCCCACAACCGTTTGCGGGGATTTCGGCAGCGCCCCTGACCTGCATTTCTCATCGGCCTACGACGTGAGGGTGTGGTCGGGCCCGTAGTAGCAGGGCGATGAGAAATGCGGGCTAATCGTACCCTCCCTGGCTCTGTAAGGCAGGCCACGTCCGGACCCTCTGGGAAATTGACCGGATATGCACGGTAGTGCAAGAAGAGGTAGGGGACCGAGTATCGACCCACTGCCCAAGAAACCTAGGCGCCCGCAGCAGCAGGGCGATGAGAAATGTCCGCTAGATGTCGCGCACATTGACGAGCCTTCGGCTCCGCACCCATCTTGCTTTGTGGTTCTGTGCCTTTGCACTGATCCCACTCCTGGTATTCTTCGGTATCCGACTCACCCTCGTTGCTTCGGCAGGCGAAGAGATCCCGGCCGCGTCAGGTATTCATCAAGCGGGTGTGGGACTGGCCATAGTCGCTCTCCTCGTTCCCATCGCCTGGGCTGCGGCTTACTTCTTGACCGTATCCCTCGAGGGCGACGGGACCGTCCCTGGTGCGCGAGCTCCCGGATCTTACTTTCGAATGAGTGGGCTGCGACGTGTCGTGCCGCTCGAGTTGCAGCTCCTGCTGGCGCGAGGCCGGCTCGAGGCGCTGGTCCAGAACTCCCCGGATGCCATTCTCAACTACGATGAGGATGGCCGCATTACCCTCTGGAATCCTGCCGCCGAGAGGCTGCTCGGCCACACACGAGGCCAGGCTCTCGGCAAGTCGATCCAGGAGTTCCTGCCCCCAG
>JBHHYG010000290.1:0-4608 GCA_046757445.1 Acidobacteriota bacterium | reverse complement strand
GTAGCCCGCGGCCGCGCCATCATCCCGGCCAACATCAACCACCCGGAATCCGAGCCGATGATCATCGGCCGGAACTTCCTGGTGAAGGTCAACGCCAACATCGGCAACTCTGCGGTTACCTCTTCGGTGGCCGACGAGGTCGACAAGATGGTTTGGGCCATCCGCTGGGGTGCCGACACGGTGATGGACCTTTCGACCGGTCGAAACATCCACAACATCCGCGAGTGGATTATCCGCAACGCGCCGGTGCCGATCGGCACGGTGCCCATCTACCAGGCGCTCGAGAAGGTCGAAACGGCCGAGGATCTGAGCTGGGAGGTCTACCGCGACACACTCATCGAGCAGTGCGAGCAGGGCGTCGATTACTTCACCATCCATGCCGGCGTGCTGCTGCGCTACATTCCTCTCACCGCTGGCCGTATCACCGGCATTGTCAGTCGTGGCGGCTCGATCATGGCCCAGTGGTGTTTGGCGCATCATGAGGAGAGCTTCCTCTATACCCACTTCGAGGAGATCTGCGACATCATGCGTGCCTTCGACGTCAGCTTCTCGCTCGGTGACGGCCTGCGCCCGGGCTCGCTCGCTGATGCCAACGACGAGGCCCAGTTCGCCGAACTCGAAACCCTCGGCGAGCTCACCAAGATCGCCTGGGACAAAGGCGTGCAGGTGATGATCGAGGGGCCGGGTCATGTGCCCATGCACAAGATCAAGATCAACGTCGACAAGCAGCTCGAGATCTGCGGCGAGGCGCCGTTCTACACGCTGGGGCCGCTGACCACCGACATCGCCCCCGGCTACGATCACATCACCTCGGCCATCGGCGCCGCCATGATCGGTTGGTTCGGCACCGCCATGCTCTGCTACGTGACCCCCAAGGAGCACCTGGGGCTTCCCGACCGCGACGACGTCAAGGAAGGCGTGATCACCTACAAGATCGCCGCCCACGCTGCCGACCTGGCCAAGGGGCACCCCGGCGCCAGGGAGAGGGACGATGCCTTGAGCCGGGCTCGCTTCGAGTTCCGCTGGGAAGACCAGTTCAACCTCTCGCTCGATGCCGAGACGGCCAAGCAGTTCCACGACCAGACGCTACCCAAGGAGGCCCACAAGTTGGCCCACTTCTGCTCCATGTGCGGGCCCAAGTTCTGCTCGATGGAGATCACCCAGCAGGTGCGGGACTACGCCGAGGCCAAGGGGATCGACGACGCGCGCGCAGCGGCCGAGGCGGGCATGGAGGAGATGTCGGCAAGCTTCCGGAGGGGCGGCGGCGCAATCTACCAGAGGGAAGAGGACCTGGAAGAGCTGAAGCGGTCCAACCAGGTTCTCACCGGCGGCTGATCCTGGGGGAAAGGAGCGCAGCCCTAACGCTGTAGGATGTTGTCTGGGAGCACGCTCGAGCCATGGAGAGTGAATGTGCAAAAGAACACCATCATCGTCATCGCCCTGGTGGCTGTCATTGCCGCCGTCGTTCTCGTTTACGTCGGGTTCTTCCGTGGCGTCCCGGAGCCTGAGCCTGTAGCCAGCCCCGAACCGCCGCCGGCCCCGCCGCAGGTGGAAGAGCCGCCGCCTCCTCCCGCCCTCGAGCTGCCGCCGCTGGATGCCAGCGACGGTTTCGTGCGGTTGTTGGTGACGGGGCTTTCCACCGATCCGCAGCTGGAAAAGGTTATCGCCGCCCACCGGCTGATCCATACTTTGGTTGCCGTCGTCGACAACATCGCCAGCGGCGAGGACCCACGTCGTCTGCTCGAGTTTCTCGAGCCCGACCGGAAGTTCCGGGTTCTGAAACACGGCGATACGACGGTCATCAATCCTGCCAGCTACAAGCGCTATGACTGGGCTGCGGCGGTGTTCGCCTCCTTGGACACCGACGGCACGGCGAAGCTCTTGCACGATCTCGAGCCGCTGCTCGATGAGGCCTACCAGGAGCTGGGCTATCCGTCGGCGAAGTTCATGGGGGCATTGAACGCAGCCATCGACCGGCTGGCAGCGACGCCGATTCCCGACGGTGACCCGGTGGTGCGGCTCGGTGTGCTGACCTACCGATTCGCGGACCCCACATTCGAAGCGCTGAGCCCGGCGGAGAAGCACCTTCTCAGGATGGGTCCGGCCAACGCCCGCACCATCCAGGCCAAGCTGAAGGAATTGAAGGCGGCGTTGGAGCAGTCAGCGACCGGCTAGCCGGCATTTTTCATCGGCCTTGGTCGCGAGGTGGTGGTTATGCTCGTGGATGCAAGCCGCGCGCCGGTTCGAGGGCGCAGGCATACTCGTGCAGTACGTCGACCCTCGGGGCAAGCGCAACGCGGTCATCGCGGCCCTTGCGCTCGCGCAGCTGCGAGCCGTTGAGAAGTTCAGGCTAGCTGCGAGATCAGCTGCGATGAGTATCGTTGAAGGTCTACGGGAATTGCTCCACCGGCGGCGTGCCGCCACCACCATGGTGACGCTGGCGGTCGCTTCGCTTCCCCTCTGTCTCGGAGCCGGCCAGCAGCTGCAGCACCAGGAGCGGGTCGAGGTTGCTCGCGTCGTCGTCGACACGCGGGTCATCGATGCCCAGGGCAACCCGATCAGCGGCCTGGTGGCCGCGGACTTCCGCGTCGAGGCCGACGGTAAACCGGTCCGGGTGACCTCGGTCGAATGGGTCTCCACCGCAGCTTCTGCAGAGCACGCCTGGCCCACGGGAGACGCGCAGTCACCGCCGCAGGTGTTCCCCCTTCCCGGGAGGCTGATCGTCTTCTTCTTCCAGCGCGATCTTCATTCCTCCAGGATGCGCGGCCTGATGCGGATCGTTCCTCAGATCGATCTGCTGCTCGACAGCCTGACTCGGGGCGACCGGGTAGCGGTGTTGAGCTTCGACTCGCACTTGAAGCTCTACGCCGACTTCACCAACGACTGGCGGCAATTGCGTGAGCTGATCCGCTATTCCATCGTCGATTATCGGCCGCCAGTTCCCGCCGATGATGGCCCGGATCCTTCCCTGGCAGGCCATTTCGACGTCGAGCGCGGCAACGACGCGGCCACTCCGGAGGAGGGTCTGCTGGTTTTGGCGGAGGCATTGCAACCACTTCCGGGAGCAAAGACGCTGATTCTGTTCGGCTGGGGACTCGGCAAGATGGTATCCGGCGAGGTGATAACCCGCCACCAATACGAACCCGCCCGACGGGCGCTGATGGCCGCGCGCACAACCGTCTTCAGCCTCGACTTCACGCAGGCCGACTACCATTCTCTGCAGGGGCCCCTGCGGAAGATCGCCGTGGATACCGGCGGCTTCTATGAGAAGAGCTTCCCGATCAACGCTGCCCCGTTCCGCAGGCTGATCCGCGCCATTGCCGGCCACTACGTGCTGGTCTTCGAGGAGCCGGATCTCCCGCGCGGCCGTCATACCATCTCCGTCAAGCTGTTGGGCCGCTCCGGCCGGGTGCTCGCACGGCATTATTATTACGATTAACAGGGTGCGGGAAAACCCTCGCGGGTTTCGTTACGAGCGCCGTGGGTGACTCCACCACCAATCCGGAGAAGAGATCGCTCCTGTCACGGATATCAGTGTAGTCCGGGTAGGAGAAGGAGCCCAACTCGAGGCCGCTGGCGTAGCGTATGAACAGGCGCACGAGCTGCTCGGGCTCCTTGATGATGCGGAAAGCATCGCCGTCGTCGCGACGCCCGGGCGCTGGTGAACCTGGCGGATGCTGTAGCGTAGGTCGTGGAGGAGGCTGCTCACGGAGGCCGTCCTCTGCAGAGGTTGTGACGAATTTTCAATTCGTTGTGGTCTGTGATAAGAAAGCTGCCGGCCACGCCTCACGACTGACCCTTCGACGGAGTATGCAGGGATTACAAGCCGCTGCGGCAACGCGATGAGGGAGATGAGGCGAAACGGGCACACCCTCTGGAGCACCAGCCTCGGCCTCCTGGCGGCCGTCTATATTTCCGTCTCCGTCGTCGACTACACCGATTTCCCCCGGCGAGGGACCGATCCGTCTCTGACGGACCTCGAGGAGCGCGGCCTTGCCCTGTGGCGCCGGCACAACTGCCAGGCGTGTCACCAGATCTACGGCTTTGGCGGGTTTCTCGGCCCCGATCTCACCAACCGGGTCACCGATGCGACGCTGGATGAGGAGCTCGGTGAGATGCTCAGGTCCGGGAACGGCCGGATGCCGGCCTTCGATTTCCCACCTGCAGACCAGGAAGCGGTGCTGGCGTACCTGCGGGCCGTGAACCGGACCGGGCGATCACAGCCCCGGCCGCTGGGCGCCCGCCGCACTCTCGATGCGGTGGAGCACTATCTGTACCTCACAAAAGAGTGGAGTCGTCGCAACGGCCGCGACCTGGAACCGGAAGAAGGAGACGGATTGGAGGTTTGGCGCCGCTATCGTTGCGGTACTTGCCACTGGCCCTTCACTGTGGGCCGGAACCTGGCGCCGGATCTGTCGGAGGGCGCGCTGGATCGATCCGTGCGGGCCCTGCGGGCAGTGCTGGGCCAGGAGCGCGGCAGGATGCCCTCCTTTGATCTGGCCAACGACGAGATCGAGACGCTGAGCGCCTACCTACAATGGATCTCCAGGCACCGCCCGGAGCTGCTCGAGCTCAACGACCGGCTACTGGATCGACAGAAATTCTCCT
>JBHHYG010000289.1:0-4621 GCA_046757445.1 Acidobacteriota bacterium | reverse complement strand
GGCGCCGACGGCCAGGGCCAAGGTCCAGGGAACCACACGGCCCGCCACCCAGCCGAGGGCCTCGACGACCCCCTCGTATTCACGGATCACCTCTGCCCCGGCACCCACGGCCAACAGCCACCTGCCGCGCGACGGTGTGCCACCGGAGCCACGGCCCTCGATGACAGCCCAATCGACGCGCGCCTCCTCGGCCTCGACCGGTAACAGGCCCCGCAGCGCCCAGCGAGCCATCGATTCACCCTCGGCCCGGCGCGGCACGGAGCCCGCTACCGGCACCAGCGCCACCCTGACGGCGGCGTCCGGCAATAGCAGCGTCACCAACCCCGGGCGCCGTGCCGAGACCCCGGCGCCTCCGGCCAGCGGGCGCAGGGCCTCGATGATGGCGCTCGGGTTCACCAGGTTGGGAGAGTGGAGGCCGGCAGCGACCGACTCTTCAGGCAAACCCACATCCAGCTGATGCAAGGGTCGCAGGTTGCCGTTCGCTCGTGCCAGCAGCAGGCGCAGCTTACCCGGCATCACCGAAACGGCGACCTGCGGTCTCCTGAGCTGTAGCGGCTGCCACCACCTCAGTCTAGCCATCGACGCGGCCTCCTCGCTCGCCACCCGTTCACTCCACAAAGGTGACTTTGTTGATCTCCTGCAATGTCGTCTGGCCGGCGAAGACCTTCTGCAGGGCCGACTGCCGCAGGAAGCTCATGCCTTCCTCGGCGGCCTGCCGCTTGATCTCCGAGGCCGGGCGACGTTCGAGGATCATTTCCCGGATGCGATCCGACATGTCCAGCAGCTCGGCGATCGCCGTCCGTCCCACGTAGCCTGTGCCGTGGCAAGCTTCGCAGCCGGCGCCCTCATAGAGGATGGTCGAGGCGATCTCCTCGCGGCGTAGCCCGGACTCCGCCAGCAACGCGTCGTCGATTTCGGCCAGCCGCTTGCAGTGCGGACAGATCATCCGCACCAGCCGTTGGGCGAGCACGCAATTCAGGGCCGAGACGAAATTGTAGGGCTCCACTCCCATGTTGAGCAGCCGGCCGATCACGTCGACGACGTTGTTGGCGTGCACGGTGGTGAATACCAGGTGGCCGGTGAGGGCCGACTGCACCCCGATGTGGGCGGTCTCGGAGTCGCGGATCTCGCCGACCATGATGATGTCGGGGTCGTGGCGCAGGATGGAGCGGAGGCCGCGGGCAAAGGTCAAGCCTTTCTTCTCGTTGACCGGGATCTGGGTGATGCCGGAAATCTGGTATTCCACTGGATCCTCGATGGTGATGATCTTGTCCTCCTCGCTGCGGATCTCCGACAGCGCCGCGTAGAGGGTGGTGGTCTTGCCCGATCCTGTAGGCCCGGTGACCAGAAACATCCCGTAAGGTTCGCGGATGTACTTGCGGATCTTTTGCAATTCAGCGCCGGCGAAGCCCAGCCGCTCGAGGCGGAGGTCGGCGAACTCCTCGGCCAGGTATTGCTTGTCGAGTATGCGAATGACGGCGTCTTCCCCATGGATGGAGGGCATGATCGAGACGCGGAAGTCGACCTTGCGGGAGTGGAGGTTGAGCTTGAAGCGCCCGTCCTGGGGCACCCGCTTCTCGGCGATATCCAGATCGCTCATCACCTTGATGCGCGAGATGATGGCGTCGTGATGGCGCAGGTCGATGGGCTCCACCGCCGGGTACAGGACGCCGTCGATGCGGTACTTGATCCACACCGCCTCGTCGCGTGTCTCGATGTGGATGTCGGAGGCGCGGCGCTCGAGGCCGTTGAGGATAGTGGTGTCGAGCAGCCGCACGATGGGCGGTCCCTCTTCGGTGGCCAGGCGCGCGAGGGTGATGCCCTCCTCCTCGACGCCCTCGGCCTCGACCTGTTCCTCGAAGCCGCGGCGTACGCGCTCGAGGATGCGCTCACCGGCGCCGGCGCCGTGCAGTGCCTGCTCGATTTCCCCGGGAGCCGCCGCATGCACACGGATGGGCACGTCCAGCAGCCCCTCGATGGCGTCGATGTTGGCGAGGTCGCCGGGGTCGGCGAGCACCACGTCCAGGGTACCGTCGGTGTCGCGGGCCAGCGGTACGAAGGCGTGCCGGACCATCAGCTCGATGGGCATCTCGGCGAGCAGCTGCCGATCCAGATCCCGGACCCGTAGGTCGATGAACGGAATGCCGAGCTCCTGCGCCCTGCGCTCGGCCGCCAGCCGGTCGAAATCGAGGTTGCCGGCGCCTTCGGCCGGATCGGTGTCGCGCATTCGACGACCGGCGCCAGCATCGCCCAGCTGCTCACCCCCTGCAACGACGCTCATCCGACCACCTGCGCGGTGTTGAACAACGGCAAGTACAGGGACAGCAGCACAGCAGCGATGAAGATCCCCATCGACACCAGCACCGCCGGCTCCAGCAACCCCACCGCCACGTTCATGCGCCGCTCGAGGACCTCATCGTAGGTGGCGCCGACATGCTCGAGCATGGTCTCCAGCGAGCCGGTGGACTCACCGACCTCGACCATCTCCAGCCCCATCGGATCCAGCAGCCCGGCCGCCTCGAAGGCCTCGTGCAGGTTGCGCCCTTGCCGGACCAGCTCGCCGACACGATCCAGGCGCTGCCGATAAACTCTGTTGGCGCTGCCTCGCGAGGTCACCTCGAGGGCCTGGGTGAGCGGAGCACCACCGGCGAGCAGCGTTGCCAGCGTCCTGGTGATCTCGAGGTCGAGGTAAAGGTGTCGCAGATGACCCACCAGGGGCAGCTTCAGGCTCCAACGATCCCGCAGCAATCGACCGGCCTCGCTACGAGCACCCACCAGCGCCATCATCATCAAAGCGGCCAGTACGGTGACAACGGGCAGGCCATGGCTTCGTACCCCTCCCGCTACGGCCAGGAGCACCCGCGTCAGCAGGGGAAGCTGCGCATTGTAGCTGGCGTAGAAGTCGGCGAAGCGGGGCAAGACAAAGCTCACCAGCACGCTGATCACCGCCAGCGCCACGACGAACAACGCCACGGGGTACAGCAGTGCTCCCTTGACACGGCGACGCAGGGCCTGTGCCCGCTCCAGGTGCCGGGCATAGCGGCGCAGGGCACCCTCCAGATCGCCTCCCGCCTCGCCCACCGTCAGGGAGGTGACGTAGAGGCTGGGGATCCCGATGCGCTGCGGTTCCGCCGCGAACGCTCGTGACAGGCTGTCGCCTGCGGCGAGCCGCTGGCGAACACGATTCAGGACCCCGCCGGCGAGCGAGCCGCTGCGGCGGCCCCGGAGAATATCGATGCAGCGCAACAGCGGTAGCCCGGCCCGTACCAAGGCGGCCAGCTCCTGGTTCAGCACCAGCAGGTCGGCCCTGGAGAGACGCTGTCGGCGACGCCAGGGGATTCGCAGCCATCGAAGGCCACCGGCAGGCGCGCGATCGACTCCAGCGGCAGCGGCCAGCGCCGCCTTTTCCTGCGGGGCTCCGGCCTGCGAGACGCCCCATAGCCGTTGCCAGCTGCCTCCTCGCCGACGCACGTTGAAGACCATCACCCCGGTTGAGCTCAGCTCCCGGCGAGCGGCGGCGGCGGACTCGGCAGCCACGATACGCTCGCCGATCGCCCCTTCCGGAGTACCGATGCGGCAGAGGAACTCAGTCATCGACCCGACCCTGCCTCAACGGTTGTCCCTGCCGGGCCGCGGCGCGGATGCCTCGACAGCGAGAATCAGCGACGGCACGTCCTCACCCGCCGGCACCACGCCGAGGAGGTAAAGACGGCCGGGCTGCAACCGCAAACTCGCGGCCACCAGCGTTTGCCCGACACCACGGAGCCGCACATCCCGTAACTCGAGCGGTTCATCTGCCACTCGCTCCGCCGCCACGAAGCTCAGCGAGAAGGATTCCGATAGCACCGCCTCAACCGCCTGCCCGGCAGCAAGGCCGCCCTCCCAGCGGCCCACCAGACCGTAGCGATCGTAGGGCAGCAGGGATGCGACCCCCGAGCGAACATCGGCAAGCAAATCGGCACCGCCGGCACCCAAAGCGAGCTCGTCGGCTGCCTCCCCGGCATCCGCGGTTGCACGGTCTCCGCCGGCTCGGGGAGCGACGCCACCGTAGCCGCGAACGAGTCGCACCTGCAGGCGCAGGGGTGTATCGGCCGGCGCCGGCGCCGGCGTCGTGCTGCCCTCCGAACCGGCGGGCTGGAGCCAGACGATCCTCGATCCCTCCACCTGTTCCGAAGTCTCGGTGGCGCTGGGCGCCGCACCCGTCTCAGGCACCTGGGCAAGCGCCTGAGGCCGGCTCGGCGGGCCGGATCCGGTACCCCGCCAGACCGCCGCACCGATCCAGACAGCCAGCACCAGGGTGGCAACGGCGGCCAGGCCATAACCGTATACAGCCAGCCTGCGGCCCGCCGGGGGCCACGCCGCTGCCGCCAGCGGCCGACGCCACCCCACGTGCCTGCGGGGCTCGAGCCGGCTCGCAATCTCCTGCCACAGCGCCCCGCCGTCCACCTCTTCCGTGGACCGATCCCGCAACGGTGCGAACAGCACCCCCGGGTCCGGACCCCGTCCCTCACGTTCTTTCATCCTCCGCCTCCTTCCAATACCCGCGCAACCAGCCTCCGCCCCTGTCTCTATGTACGCGTGGGAGCCTCAGAGCGTCTAGCCCGCACTTCGCAACGGTTCG
>JBHHYG010000288.1:0-4621 GCA_046757445.1 Acidobacteriota bacterium | reverse complement strand
AAGCACTGATCGGCGGTTTCGTTTCGTTGGTTTCGCTTTGGGGGGTTAAAGGGGCTGGGGTCAGATCTGGACATTGGACTTTAGTCATCATGGAACGACGCGCTCCGTTTGACAGCGTCGTCGGTTAGGCTGCCAGATGGAGCTCAAAAGGTAGCCTGGAGCCACAATACGAAAGGAACCGGTCGACGCAGAGAATCAGGCGGTACGTAGGGATGGATGTCCACGCCGAGACGCTGGCGATGATGAAGGGCGACGGCAGGGAGCGGAATGTGGGCACGATTTCCAATCGCCCCGAGGTAATACGCGGGTGCATGAGAAGAAGCTTGGGCAGGCAGAGGAGCTTCACTGCCGCTACAAGGCCGGACGGATGGGGTGCCCGTTGTACTGGCGGCGAGCGGGTTGGAACAGTCGTTCATTGGGAGCCCTGTCGAGCGGGGGGAGCGTCCTTTCATCGGGCCGAGAGCGTCGAGGGTTTTGGGCGCTACCACTTCGTTTAGAATACGGATGCAAGAAACACTCTCGACTCGACTTCCTCATCGTCGTGGATTACGGGGGCAGCGCAATGTGAGAGACGACGATGGATGCGGTCAGAATCGAGAGCGACGGCTCGATCAAGCTCCCCAGAACGGTGCTGCGCCGTTTTCCGGAGAAGAGCGAACTTGCGGTCTGGAGCCAGGGTGAGGTGATCGTGCTCAAGAGGCTGAAGCCCCTCCAGCCGACCGTGTTTGCTCAACGTGGGCCCGGCGAGGAGTTGTCAATTGAAGAGGTCGACGCCGAGGTCCAAGCACACCGCAAGGAAAAGCGCGCACGCAGAGCGTAAGCCGCCACGCCTGGTACTGGACACGAACGTCCTGATCTCGGCGCTTCTGTGGAGAGGAGCCGGCGGTCGAACCAGTGATCACCGAAGATCCTGACGATGACCGCGTGCTCGCCTGCGCGGTCGCGACTAATGCGCGGTGGATCGTCTCCGGGCGACCGCCACCTGCTCGATCTCAAGCGTTACAGGGGTATTGCGATCCTCACGTCCACCCATTTGCTACCAAAGCTTCGCCGCCGTCGTTCGCGTTGAGGCGCTTGCATCTCCTCGGCCGATGCCCCCGGCTCGACGACGCCCCGAACCCTCAACCCCGCCGCTGGCGCGTTCCCCAGGCGTCCCAGTGTGTGACTTCTTCAGGCGGCCGGCGCGCGACCGGGCCGAACGGGTCGGCCGGATACCCAACCGGAATCATCGCCGCCGTGACGATACCGTCCGGGATGCCAAGACGTTCCCGGATCTCCTGCTCGTAAAGGAGGTGAAGCGTGGTGAGGACGGCACCAAGGCCAAGCCCCCGGCAGGCCAACAAGATGTTTTGTACGGCGGGATAGATGGACGCATACACGCCGCTCACCCGCCCCGCGTCCCCGCCGACCTCAATGGCGGCCGCTCGGTCGATGCAAGCGAACAGCAACACCGGAACTTCGCCAAGGTGATTGGCGAGGTGGAGCCCGGCCTGGGCGATGCGCATGCGCCGCCCGAGTTCCTTCTCCGAGAACCGGAGCTTTCCCTCCGCCATCGCCTTCGTTCCGGCCTCGACGTAACGGTCGAACGCCTGGTGGTAACGCTCCTGGATAAACCGCTTCGTCTCGGGGTCCCGAACAACGACGAAATGCCACACCTGCCGGTTGCCGCCGTTCGGCGCCATCGTCGCCGCCTCGATCACCCGCCAGAGCAACGGTTCCGGAACGGGGTCCGGTTTGAAGCGCCGGATCGCCCGCATTGTCTTCATCGCCTCGAAGAGACCGATCTCTTCCGCCATCACCTCCCCTCTCTTGCCCGCCGAGACTCGGACGCCCCGGAGAGCACCTCCAGCCGCGCGTCAGGATCGTAGTAGAGCTCCTGCTGCGCGATCCGTTCGTCGCGATAGCGGTAGATCACCACGTAGTTGCACCGTAGTCGCTGCCCCGCCATGGTCCAGTCGAAATGAATACGAACAAAGGCTCCGCTCCCCGTCGGAGTGATCGCGGTTTCCACCGCACGATACGCGATATCGTGGATCCCCTGGATCGTTCGACCGATAAACTCGAGCGTACGGTCCACGCCCTGGATGCGTGGCGGCCAACCGAAGAGCCGCACCGTCGGGCTCAGGTAGACGACCTCCGGATGGTACAGGGGCCGTGCAATCTCCAGGTCGGCGGCGGCGAAAGCGCGCGCGAAACGCTCCTCCTGGCGCTCGATCACCGCGGGTGTGACCCGGTTCGCGACGGTCATTGGTCTAAGAGAAGTCTCTCCAGCGCGCTGCAACGCCTCTAGTCAGCATACTCCATTGCGAGCAGATTGTCGTAGTCGCGGGCACAGTTTACAAACATTCGAGCCTGCCGACGGCGTTCGACGCCAGACGGCGGAAGCCGAAGATCGGGACCGCCTTGCATAATCCATCGACCCGTTTCTCGCACCCGACGTTCTCACCTGAAGCTTCGAGGCTAAGAGCGAATTCCACCCGTTCGAGGCTAAGAGCGAATTCCACCCGCAGGACCCGCTCGCCGCACCTCGACGGCCGTACCGCGTGGCGTGTAGCCCGGCGAGCAGTAGTACATGCGGTAGCGGATGTGACCGTAGTCTCCCACGAGATGCGTGCGCTTGAACGGCGACGCGATCACGTCCTGGGGGCTCTGCCACCTCGTGAACTGGAACGGCTCCCAGGCATGGTAAATGACGATCTGTCCGGGCTGCACCGCCGGGGAGATCTTAACGTGGACGCGGCAGGTTCCCGTGTCGTTGTAGACCTCGGCCAGATCGTGATCCCGGAGGCCGCGCCCGCGGGTATCGGGCTCGCTCATATATGCTACCGGCTGCCCCCGCTGCAGCCGCAGCATGTCCTCCTGATCTCTCCAGATGGCGTGGATCGACCAGCGAGTGTGACCACCGGTCAGCCTCAACGGGAAGCGTCCGTCTTCCCACGGGAGAGGCTTGAAGCAGGGCAACTCCTCGCCGGCGTCGAGAAACCAGGCGTGGTCGAGATAGAACTGCTGGCGCCCGGTCAGCGTAGGCCAGGGCTCCTTCCGCCCGACAAACCACTGCGACGGATAAACGGATTCCCCCTCCTGGAAATCGCTGCAGATGGCGCTTCCCGGCCCGTACATGCCCGTGCCCTGGATGCGAACCGCGCCTTTCTTGACGCCCTCTTCCCAGGTGCAGCGCACGACGGCGGAAGAGTTCTTCATGATATACGCCAGCGCTTCGCTATCGTCCTCACAGGTAAACGTTCCGCCGGCACTCCATTGGTCGTAGATCCGCGCCAGATCCCGCTCCTTGCCCAAGGCATCGCGGTAGGGACCCACGCCCCTCTCGCGCGCCCTTTCCTGGATCCTACGCGCCAGCCGGCCGTAAATCTGCCACTCGTCTTTCGATTCGCCGAAGGGCTCGACGGCTTTGTCGCCGAAGACGACATAGGGTACGTAGCTCTGCGCGTACTTGACGCCGCGCTTCTCGTAGTACCCGGCGGCGGGGAGAACGATGTCGGATTTCAGACCCGTCGTCGAGAGCCGGAAGTCGACGTCGACGACGAGATCGAGTTTCGGCCACAGGCTCTTCTCGATCACCTGCGGCATGGGCCAGCGCCGCAGCGCGTTCGCTCCGGTGGCAAAGAAGATCCGGGGAGGCCGGTCCGGGGCCGGGAAGATCGGCATCCAGCCGCGGTCGCACGCTTCCTCGACCGCGGCGGCCAGCTCGGGCTGCGATGCTTGCAGCTTCTCCTTGAGACCGCCGTGAAACCACAACCAAAGCAGGCTCGGCTGAAAGGGGAGTTCCTCGCGAACGAACTTCGTCAGATGATCCTCGACGTCCCGGGCGCTTGGCCGGTAGAGGAGGAGGGCAAGCTTCTGCAGGAAGGACGGTTCCTGCGCGCCCGCCAGCCATTCGAAACCGCTCAGCGTCCACATGGCGCTCAGCCGCAGTCCCCCCCCGCGCTTCCCCTGGTTCCCCGTGAGAGCGAGGAGCAGAATCATGCTGCGCTGCAGGAGGTCCGTGTGGTAGTGCTTGCATGAACCAAACGACGCTAGGATCATCGCCGCTCCGGCATTCGCGAGCCTTCGCGCAACCTGTCGGATCACGGTGGCGGAAACACCCGTCGTCTCTGCGACCTTCTCCGGCGCGCAGGCCGGCAGGCGCTCCTTGAGGATTGCGAAAACGGGGCGCACGCCGATCCGTTTCCCGTCCACGACGGTGGTGTAGCGCCCGGTCAGGGCAGGATCGATCGCTCCCAGGCGGAGCGTGTCCCGCAGATACGCTCCGGTTCCCGGGGCCTGAACCACGTGCTTCGTCTTCGTGTCCCAGAGGAAGAACACGTCCTCCCTTCCGCCCGCCTGGAAATCGCGCTGTCGCAGAAACTGCCCGGTATCCTCGCGGACCAGCAGCGGGAGGTCCGTCTGCTCCTTCACGTAGTCGGCGCGATACAATCCCTCCTCGACGATCACCTGCGCCATGCCGAGCGCGAGCGCCGCGTCGGCACCCACCCGGGGGTTGAGCCACAGGTCGGCATGGATCGACGACGCGCTGTAATCCGGGGCGATCGTGACGACGGCGGCACCGCGGTAGCGTGCCTCCCACAGGAAATGTGCCTCCGGGATACGCGTATACACGGGG
>JBHHYG010000287.1:0-4623 GCA_046757445.1 Acidobacteriota bacterium | reverse complement strand
GACGCTATGCGATCTGCTTCCAGCGCCGAGCGTCAGACTGGCATCGTGGGGGGAAGACTTTTCGCCAGAGGCTTTGATCTTGCACTACACTGAATCGGCTCAAGGCAATCCCGCCGCGCCTTTCGTGCCCCGGAGAGGCCCCGTGTCCAGCGATCGAGTCGACGATATCGCCCAGCTGCGCATCGATCGCAACGCCACCCGTCGCCGCTCCTGGCCAGCGGTGGCCGCCGTCTTTGTCGTCGTCATGGCCGCATTGGCCGGCTGGTGGCTCTGGCCCCATCCCCGCTCGGTACGGACGGCGCTGGCGGTGTCGGCGGCAGTGGGCGGCGCGCCGGCTGCCCAGCAGGTGACCACCGCTAGCGGCTACATCGTTGCCCGCCGCCGGGCATCGGTGGGCGCCCGTATTTCGGGGATGTTGGTGGAGCTGTCTGTCGAGGAGGGGAGCGTGGTGGAAAAGGGCGAGGTGATCGCTCGTATCGACGACCTCGATTTGCAGGCGCAGCTACAGGCGTCCCGGGCCGACCACGGCCAGTCGCAGGCGGATCTGCGAGAGGCGATGGCGCTGCGGGCGGAGGCGGAGCGTGACCTCGAGCTGCAGCGCCGTCTCTTTGCCCGCGACGCGGCGAGCAAGGAGGCGGTGCGGCAAGCGCGGTCGGCGGTGGATGTTGCGCGGGCCAGTGAGGACTCGGCGAGCTCCCGCGTGGAGACCGCCGCGGCCCAGATTGCTACGCTCGAGGCGAGGCTGGACAAGACGATCGTGCGCGCGCCTTTTTCGGGAACCGTGCTCACCAAGGATGCGGAGATCGGTGAGGTGGTGGCGCCGGCGGTGGCATCCGGGCAGAGCACGCGGGGCGCCATCGCGACGATCGCCGACCTCGATAGCCTGGAGGCGGAGGTCGACGTCAACCAGCGCTACATCGCCCAGCTGATCGAGGAACAGCCGGCTGAAGTGAAGGTCGATGCCTATCCAGAGCGGGTCTGGCGCGGCCACTTGCGGCAGATCCTTCCCAGCGCCGATCGCCAGCGGGGCACCGTGCTGGTGCGCGTCGCCATCGATGACGACAAGTCCGGTTTGCTCCCCGACCTGGCGACCACAGTGACCTTCCTGTCGCTGGCAGGGGCGGCGGCGCAGGAGGCGCCGGGGGCGCAAGCCGGTACTGCTGGTGGCGAGACGCCCCGGGCCGAGGTGCCGGTGGTACTGGTGCCCGCAGAGGCCGTCGTCCCGGGCCCCACTGGGCCGCGGGTGGCGTTGCTGCAGGAGGGGGGTGCCGTCATCTGGCGCGCCGTGCAAACGCGGCATGCTCGGGACGGCAAGGTAGAGATCGTCAGCGGCCTGAACGGCGGGGAGACGGTTATCGTCGCACCGCCACCTGACCTCAGAGACGGAGAGCGGGTGCGGACAACCGGGCAGGGGACACGATGAATGGCCGGCCGCGAGCGAGACCGGCAGCGTACGGGTCCCACCCGCCCATCTGGGGAAGAAGATGATGGCAAACAATGGCCAGCCGCTGGTCGAGGTGGTCGACGTTGCCAAGCGCTACCGGCGCGGCGCCGAGACCATCGAGGTGCTCAAGCAGATCAACCTCACCATGCGGCCGGGCGACTATTTGTCGCTGATGGGGCCGTCGGGGTCGGGCAAGACCACCCTGCTCAACCTTGTCGCCGGCATCGACACCCCCACCGAGGGGCAGATCAGGGTCGTCGGCACCGATCTGTCGGGACTCTCCGACCGCCGGCTGGCCGACTGGAGGGCCGAGCATATCGGCTTCGTCTTCCAGCTCTATAACTTGATTCCGGTGATGAGTGCGGCCCAGAACATCGAGGTGCCGCTGCTGCTGACGCCGCTGTCGCGCAAGCAGCGTCGCGAACAGGTGCAGCGCGCCCTGCGCATCGTCGGGCTGGAAGACAGATCCGGCCATCGCCCGGGGCAGCTATCGGGCGGCGAGCAGCAGCGCGTCGCCATCGCCCGCGCCATCGCCAAAGACCCCTCCCTGATCGTCGCCGATGAGCCGACGGGCGATCTCGACGCCAACTCCGCCGAGGAGATCCTCGAGCTCCTCCGCCGACTCAATGAAGAGTTCAACAAAAGCATCATTATGGTCACTCATGACCCTAGGGCTGCGGCCCGGGCTGGACAACAACTTTACCTCGACACGGGAGTGCTGCAGTCGGAGGTGCCGCAATGATCAGGGCGTGTTTGCAGGCAAGCAGCGAGCGGATGGTCGGCCGGGAGGTATCATGCGTTTCCTGCCGCTGATCTGGCGCAGCCTGTGGCTCAGCAAGCGGCGCACCCTCCTGACCACGCTCTCCATTGCCGCCTCGATCTTCGCCGTCATCGCCATGCTGGCCTTCGCCGCGGCGATGACCGGCGAGGTCTACGGCTCCCGAAGCGAGCCGTTGCGCCGCCTGGTGGTGCGGCACGCGGTGGGGATCACCTTCTTCTTGCCCGAGGCCTACTAC
Source organism: Acidobacteriota bacterium (assembly GCA_046757445.1). Taxonomy (GTDB): domain Bacteria; phylum Acidobacteriota; class UBA890; order UBA890; family UBA890; genus JBHHYG01. The sequence continues at coordinate 2,163 of JBHHYG010000287.1, read as the reverse complement.
GACCGTATCGCCGCGGTGCCGGGCGTACGGCTGGCAGTCCCCTTCACCTGGTTCGGAGGCTACTATCAGAACGATCCCCGCAACTTTTTCTCCAACTTCGCCGTCGACGCCGACACCCTCCTGGAGCTGTTCACCGAGTACCAGATCGACTCCCAGCAGCGCGCCGCTTTCGAGCGGGAACAGACCGCCTGTATCGTCGGCGAGGCGCTGGCAAAGCGATTCGGCTGGCAGCTCGGCGACCGTGTGCCCATGACCTCGCCGATTTTCCGGGTTTCGGTCGATCCGATTATCCGCGGGATCTTCAGCGGTCCCGAGGAGCAGATCCTCTATTTCCACAAGCAGTGGCTCGACGAGCTCGGGCCGTTCAAGGGCGTCGAGGGCCTCTACTGGCTGCTGGTCGACGACCCCGCCCATATGGCGGCTATCGGCGAGCAGATCGACGCGGCGTTTGCGAGCTCGCCGGCACCCACCAAGACCGAGCCCGAGCAGGCCTTCCGCCAGACCTTCGCAGAGATGCTCGGCAACATCAAAGAGCTGGTGCGCAATGTCGGCCTGGCGGTGAGCTTCGCCATCTTCTTGGTGGCAGCCAACACCATGGCCATGGCCATCCGCGAGCGTGTCGTCGAGGTGGCGACGCTGAAGGCCTTCGGCTACCGCCGCCGCCTGCTCTTCGGCATGCTCATGAGCGAGTCGCTGTTCATCAGCTTGGCCGGCGGGGCAGTGGGAACCCTCGGGGCCTGGTCGCTGCTGGGCTGGCTCGACCGCAGCGCCGCCATGGGACCGGTGGAGAACCTCCACGCCCACTTCGTGCATCTTTTGATCGGCATGGGAATCGCCGTCGCGGTGGGCGTGGTCAGCGGCCTGGTTCCCGCCTGGCAGGCCAGCAGGCTGGCCCCGGCCGAGGGGCTCAGGCGAGCCTTTTGAGATGATTCCTTTCAGCTACAACCTTCGTAGCTTGCTAGCGCGCAGGGTATCCACCGTGGCCACGGTTACGGCGATTGCCCTGGCGGTGGCCGTGCTGGTGACCTTGTTCGCTCTCGCCGAGGGGATCGCCCACGCCCTCGATCTCTCGGGCAGCGATGACCGCCTCATCCTCTTGCGCACCGGCGCGCAGTCGGAGACGGAAAGTGGCATCGGCCGCGATCTGCTGCAGCTTGTGCGCACCATACCGGGCGTCGTTAAGGGAGCCGATGGCCAGCCGCTGGCCTCGGGGGAGATCGTCGTTCTCGTGCAGGCCAGCCGCCGTGACGGGGGACAGAGCAACCTGCCGTTTCGTGGCATCTCGGAGGCGGGCTACGCCCTGCGGCCCGGCTTCCGGATCGTCGCGGGACGTCGCTTCCGCCCGGGAACCGACGAGGTGATCGTCTCCGGGGCGGTGGCCGACCGTTTTGCCAACATGGATTTGGGGCAGACCCTGAGCCTCGGTCAGGACCGTTGGAAGGTGGTCGGTTCCTTCACCACCGGCGGTACCGTCTACGACTCGGAGATCTGGGCCGATGCCATCATGGTCGGCGACGCCTTCGATCGGCCGATCTACTCCAGCATCCTGCTGCAGGCCGTTGGTCAGCAGGGTGCCTCGCAGGTCGCCGCCCTCGTCGCCGACGATCAGCGGCTGCAGGCGGAGGCCCACAGCCAGAGGGACTACTTCCAGCGCCAGGGCCTGACGGTGGAGATCCTGCGTGCCAGCGCCACGGTCCTCATTCTGATCCTGGGTGTGGGGGCGGCATTTGCCGGAGCCAATGCCATGTACGCCGCGGTGGCCGCCAGGTCTCGGGAGCTGGCAACGCTACGGGCCCTCGGCTTCCGCCGCTGGCAGGTGATGGTTTCGATGACCTTCGAGGCCCTTGCCCTGGCCGTGGTCGGGGGAATCGCCGGCGCCCTGGTTGCCTGGCCGTTCGTCGACGGGCTGGCGACGGGAACCATGAACTTCACTACCTTCTCGGAGCTGACATTCCGTTTTCGGGTCAGCGGCGGGGTGTTGCTCGTCGCGCTCGCCTACGCTGCCGCCGTGGGCCTGGTCGGAGGGTTTCTGCCGGCTCGCTTGGCCAGCCGTGCGCCGATCGCCGAGGGGTTGCGGCAGCCCTGAGGTAGCGGGCAGTGTCGACCCTAGCCCGCATTTCTCAACGGGTCGTGAAGCGAGCGAGCGGAAGGGCCGCGAGGACC
>JBHHYG010000286.1:0-4626 GCA_046757445.1 Acidobacteriota bacterium | reverse complement strand
GTCGACCAGGCTGAGCAGCTCCCTGCGACCGTCGGGGTAGATCGCCTCCATCGACATGGCCTTGCCCCGCATGTGCATATGCGGCTGGAAGTTCTCCAGCCGCGCCGGCGCCAGCGGCAGCTGCCGGGCGGCCGACAGCGTCCAGCTACCGAACGCTACGAGGGCAATCCCCAAGCCCGTCACCAGCAAGCACCGCCGTCGCATCGGTTCCTCCTCCCGGAGCCGTATTCAGCCCGTGCACGAAAGTCGTTGCAGACCCAAAAAACCACAAGAGCTTTGCAGTAGATTTATGAGAATCGCCCCAAAAGTCAACGGCCGTGCCGATTCTTCCGGCACCGACCGACCTTCCTGCGGGCCCGGTCATCGTCGTTGTGCCGGGGGCGGTTCGCCATCACTCGTGGGGGCTCTCAGACGTTCAGCGCGACGCGGGCCGACCCAGCAGAGACCAGGCCGCCTTGCGAACTTGGGGCCAGGTCGAGGAATCGGGGTCGATCAACTCGAAGTGGCCCGACTCAGGTGCCACCTCCAACTCCACGGCATCTCCGGCTTTGCGCGCTTTGCGGTAGTAGGACTCGGCAACCGGCCCCCAAACGGTGTCGCGGGCTCCGTTGATCAGCAGTTGCGGGACACCCAAGGGAACCATCTGGGCCGGAGATCCCTGTTGGTAACGGTCGGGGAACTGGAGAGGAGATCCGCCCATGAAAGCATCGATGACGTGGCCACAGGAGCCGGATTTCTCGACCATGGCCAAGTCCGCCGCGGCGGCCAGACCCAAGACCCCGGTTACCGGGATCGGATCGGCCAGGTAAATCGGGCTGCCCTCGGCGATGGAGGCGCGGCCGGCCAGCCAGAGGGCCAGGTGTCCTCCGGCGGAGTGCCCCACGGCCAACACCCGGCCTAGGTCGAGAGGATAATCCCGCTTCAATACCCGCACATAATCTGCACCCCGGGCGATGTCCAGAAAGGTTCCGGGCCAGCCGCCGCCCGCGTCGCCCACGCGGCGGTATTCGAGTGTCCAAGTGGCTATGCTCGAGCTGGTCAGGGCGGCCGCCATCTTGCCGATATGCCCGATGTCGTACTCGGCCAGCCAGCAACCGCCATGGATGATGATGGCGACCGGATGGGGTCCAGGGCCGGGTGGCAGGCGCAGATCTCCAAACTGGAGGGGGTCCGAGCCGTAATAGCGGCGCGCGTCAGCAGGTGGAGAGGGAAAGTCGAGAACGTCTGCGGCGGTCAAGAGGGGTGACTGTGGTGAGAGCGCCACCGTCGAGAGCGTCAAGAAGCTGAAGCAAAGCAGGTAAAGAAACATTACATCTCCAGGCGTGCGCGCAGGACGAAGAGCATGGGCACCCCTTTGTATTTCGGCTCCTCGAGGAGCTCCAAGGCGAAGCCGAGTCGCTCGAAACGCTTCGTGTACTCCTCGATGGGATGTAGATACTGACGGATCGTGTAGGAGCGGCCAGTGGCGACGTCGACGAAGGAGCGTTGCCATCCACGCCGGGTGGCGGCGGGGTGAAAGCCTGAGAGCAGCAGCGTTCCCCCCGGTCGCAGAACTTCTTCCATGGCTTCCAGGACTTTCCCGAGCTCTTCGACATGGCCGAGCATCAGCGAGCAGACGACCAGATCGAAGGAGTTTGCCGCCAGCGGCAGGGCGTTGGCGTTGGCCGCCAATCGCTGCAGCCGATCTGATTGGAAGGCCTCGGGAGCCTCGAGCATGGGGAGCGAAAAATCCACTCCCACGGCCCTCTTTGCACCTCGCTCCAGCACTAGCCGGGAGACCCTGGCCTTGCCGCAGCCCAGATCGAGGACCGTCTGCCCGACCACCTCCGGTAGCAGCCGCAGCAGAGCCTCCTCCTCGAGATGCTGCAGGGCGTTGGGTTCCTGGCCGTAGCTGGTGGCCCAAAGACCGTACCCCTGGCAAACGGAGAGCTCCGGCAGCCTCCGCTCGCCCAACAACAAGCCCCACCGCCTCAGCCGCCGTATCCTCCTCCTCCTCCTCCCCCTCAGCCCTCGCCGCCGCAGCCCGGCGGTTTCAGCCGGGTGCGTGCTGCCGGGCCCGCCGTCACCGCTGCTCGCCTCCGTGCGCTCGAAGCTCATCAGGTAGTGGTCGTTGAGCCAGGTGCCGGGAAAGAAGGATCCGGCCAGCACGTCCCATCTTCGCAGCCGGCCGAAGAAGCGTGGCCACCTGTCGACCAGGTCGGCGAGCTGAGAGTGGGGCAGCAGTGCGTTGATTCCGGCGCTACGCTGCAACCGGAAACAGGGCGCGAATTCCGTTCGCAGACGCCGCGGCGACGGATACCAAACGCGCATCGTCGCGCCGGCATCCTCGCCGCCCCCGAGCTGCGCCAGCGCTCCCTGCCTGAAGCGGCGCAAGGCAGTTGTCAGTCGACCCCTGAGGCCGAAGCTCAAGATCTCCCAGGGGCAGATCGGTCCCATCAGCACCAGCACCAGCGCCGATCCCGGTTTCAGCATCCGTGCCAGGGCCCGAGCCAGCGGGCGGCGATCCGCGAGGCAGTTGAGAGCGCCGAAGTTGGAAAAGGCACCGTCGAAGGGAGCGCCCGGCAATTCGTCCGGCACGGAGCCCAGATCGAGCTGCAAGAAATCGATCAGATCCTCGAGGTGGGCGGTCGTCGCCTTGCGCCGGGCCATGGCCAGCATTTCCGAAGAGGCGTCGATGGCGGTGACCCGCACGCCCCGCCGGGCCAGCCATACGGCATCCTCACCGGTGCCGCAGCCGAGCTCGAGGATGCTGTCACCGGGTTGGAAGGCGTCGGCCAGGAACCGCCGCACCGATTCCCGAGCCCAGCGCCCGAGCCGGCGGTCGGTAAAGGCGGCGTCGTACCCCGCTGCGATCGCATCAAAAGGATGCGGGCGGGGCGCAAGCATCGGCGATCGCGAAGACGGAGGATCATCCGGGCGCGGACCCCGGGTGGACGTGGCAGCGGTTGATCGTCGGGATTGTGGTCGCGGAGCGTGCATCGCGGACGGTCGCCCTTCAATAGACGGAGGCGGGTGTCTCCTCTTCGTGCTTGGTCAGGTACATTCCCACCCGACCGATGCGTGCGCTCAAGAAGGCCTTTACCAAGCGCGGGTAGTTGGGTCGGTCGCTGAGGCGCTGCCGGTACCATGCCACCTCGCTGACCATCCAGCGGGTGGCGAAGCGGTAGAAACGTTGTGAATGACGTCCCTGAACCGAAAGATCCCGGTCGGAGCTCTTCGACCATTCGCTGGTCGAAAAAATACGGTCGTCAACCTCGTCGTAGTAGGGTGTGCCCTTGATCGGATAAGCGATCGTGGTCAGGAGCTGGTCGGGGGCCGCGGCCTTCAGGTGCTCGACGGTGGCCTCGATGTCTTCCACCTGCTCGCCGTCGTAGCCGAGCATGATGAACAGACCGGCTTCGATGCCGTGAGCTTGTAGCAGCTTCACCATCTCGCGCACCCGCGCTGCATTGGTGCGACGTTTCATGGCCTCGAGGACGCGTTGCGAGCCGCTCTCGGAGCCGATCCACAGGCGGAAGCAGCCCATTTCGGCGAGCCTCTCCACCATCGCCTCGTCGAGGCGATCCTCGCGCGAGATGGTCTCGAAGGGAATCTTCAGCCGGCGGCGATTGAGCTCACCCGCATAGGCGTGGATCCACTTGTGGTCGATGGTGAAAACATCGTCGGCGTACCAGACCATGTCGGGTTGGCAGGTGTCGACGATGAGCTGCAACTCGTCGGCGACGTTCTCGGGCGAGCGGCGTCGATGGGTGAATCCGAATACGTCGTGGCTGCACCACTTGCATTGGAAAGGGCAGCCACGGGCGGTGATCAGCGAAACCGAGCCCCTGCCGTGGTAGTTGCGCCAACTATCGACGTATTTGTTGATGTCGATGGCGTCACGATCGGGGAATGGCTGGGCATCCAGGTCGACGATCTGTTGCCGCGGTGGCGTGCGGATCATGTTGCGCCGGCTCACACCACCCTGGCGGCTGCTTCGATCATCCTCTTTCGCCCGTCCTTCCGCATCGCGGTAGATGATGCCGTCGATCTCTTCCATCTGTCGTGGGCCGACCTCGAGCAGATGGGGAATCAGCTCCTCGAGAGTAACCTCGCCCTCGCCTTCGACGACGACGTCGGCCCCCCATTGCAGATATTCCTCGGCGTAGTTCGCCGGCTCCGGCCCGCCCACCACCACCAGGCAGCCGTTCGCCTTGCAGGCCCGGATCATCCCGAGGACGTTCGTCCGGGTCATCAGGTTGGCGTAGAGACCGACGATCGGCGGGCGGTGTCGTCGGAGGTAAACGTTGAACTCGGCGCGGCTGCTGAAGGTGGTGTCGAAAACCTCCACCTCCAAGTCCCGTTGCTTCAAGTGAGCGGCTATATACAGGAGGCCGAGGGGCGGGTAGGGGCGCATGATCTTCCGTTCGTGGGCATCCTCGTCGAGGAAGTAGCCGTGGCTCAGCAGCAGGTCCATGGGGTCAGGATCGCCTCCTCCTCTTTGCCTGTCCCCGCCTGGTACGGGCAAGAGTAAAGGGAAACTCTGCGGCGACCTGACGAGGTACCCCCAACGGCTTGGTTCGCAAGAGGCTAGGAGAGCTGCGGCATGGGACTGAACCGTTCTACCAGGAGCTTTTCCAGCGGCAG
>JBHHYG010000285.1:0-4626 GCA_046757445.1 Acidobacteriota bacterium | reverse complement strand
CGAGCGTGCCCTTTGCCGCGCCCGCAGCAGCAAGCCGTTGAGATATGCGGGCTAGCCCCACCACGCTCGCCAGGCCGTCCAAAGCACCAGTGCCGCGGTGAGCCACCGAGCGCCGGCGCATTGCCGCCGGCTCCACCCGAACGAGATCACGGGTCGCCATCCGGCGCATCGGGTGGCGGCGGAGAGCTTCCTCTTCCGCGTCCCCGGCCTTGCGCTCCCGGGCCGGTCGCCTCCATGGGCAAGGAGAGACCTTCGGCACCCGCCTTCCGAAGGGCGTCGATGACCCGCACGATGAGGCCGTACCTGACGCTCTTGTCCGCCCGAACCGTGATCTTCGCCTTCTCCTCGTCAGGCAGGGCGGCGACGGCCTCCTCCAGGGCTTCAGGGGTCACCGTCTGGCCACGGAACTGAATGGTGCCGTCGGCGCCGACCGATACCACCGCCTGTGCTACCTCTTCAGCGGTGGCCGTGCTCGAATCGGGAAGCTCCAGCTGCATGCCCGTGTCTTGCAGGAAGGTGGTAGTGACGGCAAAGAAGATGATGAGCTGGAAGGCAATGTCGATCAGCGGCGAGATGTCGAGGGTGGCGCGACGGCGAACCTTTCTTCCTTCAGCGAACATCGAACACCCTCGGGATCCTGACTACATGGTGCCAGGGAAGCTTCCCGGAAACTCCCGGTGACGGCGACAGGTCCATCATCGCCCCCTTTCACCTTCGACGGGCATGGGCCTGGGTTCGGCCAGCAGGAACCCTTCCTGCTGGCCGACGATCTTCTTGAGGAATTCGAGTGCCAACCGTTCCATCCCCAACACCAGGGCCTCGGCCTTGCCAGCGAAATAGTTGTAGGCGGCAAGCGCCGGAATGGCGATGGTCAGCCCGGTCGCCGTGGTGATCAAGGCCTCGGCGATACCCTCTGCCAGGGCCCCCGCCTGGCCCACACCCTGCGCCGACACCACCTGAAAGACCTGGATCATCCCGGTCACCGTGCCGAGCAGGCCGAGTAGCGGCGAGATGCTGACGATGGTACCCAGCACACCGAGGTATCGCTCCAGCTGCGGCACCTCCTGACGACCTTGATCGTTCACCACCTGGCGGATCATCTCCCGGCTCTCTTCACGACATGCCAAGGCCGCCGCGACGATGTTGTTGAGAGGCCCCGGGCGCCGGGAGCAGTAATCTTCGGCCTGCTCCAACAAGCCGCCCTCGATGAGGGTCTTCAAATGCTCGACCTCGTTGGGTGGCAACGCCTTGCTCTCCCGCAGATTGATCAGCCGCTCAACGATGATGGCCAGGGCCAGGACTGAGCAGCCCAGCAAGGGGAACATGACTGGGCCACCGGCACGCAAGAACTCGATCATCAGCCTCACTCGAGGTACCGAACGGGGTCACCGCAGTGGCCGTCAACGCTCGGAAGGAAAGATAACCTGACTGGGATCCAGGTTGTATAAGAAGCCGAGGCGCCCGTCCAACTTCTGGTAGGGGAAGTAGGAAGGGATCGGCGGTAGCGGATTCGATATCTGCAGGGCGAACTCCGCCGCCTGGTCGAAGGCCGGCTTGCCCGAGGACCAGGTCCGGTGGACGACGACCCTGGCGGCCTCGCCACCGCCATCGACTCGCACCCGCTCGATCGACATGCGCACGAAGGTGGCGCCTTTCATGCCCGGCATGCGGGCGGCGGGGGGGATGTTGGCCTTCCAGTTGCGCTCGATGATCTGCAGAACCTGCCTGATGTAGGCACCGAGATCGTAGCCCTTGGTATCGAACGACACCAGTCCTTGGGGACCATCGGCGCCGCCATCCGGATTGTCGTATCTCTCGGGCCGGATGAAGGATTCCAGGCGGCCCAGCGAATCGTTCAGCTTCGGCTCCTCTGGCGGCAGGGCAACCGGAGGCCCGGTTGCGATCGGCGGCGTCGCCTCCGTCGCTGGAGCCTCCTCCGGCCGAGGGGCGCCGACCGCGGTCAGCACACCCTTTTCCTCGTCGGGTGGAGGAGTCTCCGCCTCGACCGCTTCACGGGGCGGTGTCGGTTCCACCGGCATCGTTTGTGCAGGCACCGCCCCCGGCTGACTGGCGGGCGTGCTGCGCAGAACCTCCTGCGATGTATCGCCCTCGGAGAAGGGATCCTCGGCGTCGTCCCGGGGAGAAAGGTCCCGAGCCTGTCGATCACGGTCCGACAGCATCTCGGTCTCGGGCGGCTGCGGCGGCGGCTCCGCCTCGGGGATGTCGACAAAGCGGAACTGCAACGGCTGTTGCTCTCCAACAGGGATCACTGGCTCCGAGTAGAGCAAGTCCGGGCGCCACTCGGCCACCCCGGCGAGGATCAAGTGCAACAGCAGAGCGATGATCAGCGCTTGCCGCAGGGTAATCTTTTCTTGCCCGTAACGGTGCTGGCGATCACGCGCCATCGAACGTCCCTGTCCCTATGCCGAGAAACCTCTCGGAGCCCTGGTAGGGGTATGCTCCCGCCCTCGATGAAGGCGACCGATCCAGAGCCATTTAACCAGGGGAAATTCACGGTATACGGATAGGATAGCACGTCACTGTGGGCGAGAATACGCTCAGCTGCGCTCTATGCGCCTCAAGGTACCAGCCTTGATGCGGGCCCGCCCGAGGCCTCATCGACGCTTGGTCCATTCGGGATCACGGTAGCGGCGCTCCAGGCGTGCAGCTGCCCTCAGCTCACGCCGGTTCAGCACCCCCCGCCGAGCGGTCAAGCCCAAGGCGTCGGCAATCTCCCCGGCCAGGCTCCACACCAGCCGCCTCCCCGACGGTCTCCCACCCAGTGCCTCAGCGAGTCCGATGGTCGAGGCGACGGCAACACCACCATCCTCACCCAGAGCACGCCAGAGCCAGCTATCGGGCCGGCCCAAGGGCAACGAACCGTGCTGCAGCAACCTGCCGTCGCGCCGGCGCTGGGCGCTCCCCACCAGCTTGCGACCGGCACACAGAAGCTCGTAGCGACTGCGGGTGGAAAAGCAAGCGCCCGTGGGTGGATGCCGGCACTGCAGAGGCCGGGCGCGCGCCATATTCACCTCGGCACCCATTCGTCGCAGGCTGGAGCACAGCCCCGCCGCCAGTCGCCGGTACGACGCCGACACGCCGCCAGCGAGGGGGCCCTGGCCGGCTGGCCCGACCAGGCAGTAGGTGAGCTCGTCGGCATGCAGCACCGCGCGACCGCCGCTCGGCCGCCGCACCAGCCCCACGCCGAGCCGCCCGGCGACACTGGCATCGAAGCCATCGCGCCAGGGCTGCAAATAGCCCACGGAGATCGTCGGCGAGCACCAGCCGTACAAGCGCAAGGTAAAGAAGGGCGCCCCGCAGCAGCCGTCGAGCAACATCTCGTCGACCGCCATGTTCCAGGCCGCCGCTGCGGCACCATGAACGACAACCCGGAGGGTAGTGCTGCGGCTCATGCGTGTGTTGACGCCTAAAGGATCTCGGCGAGCGGCCGGTAGGTCCGCTCTTGGGAGATAGCCACCGGCTCGCAGGTAACGTGACCCCGATAGGTGTTGACTCCGGCGGCCAGCGCGGAGTCCTGCCGGCATGCCTGCTCCAAGCCTTCCCTGGCCAGGCACGTCAAGTAGCGAAGGGTGGCATTGGTGAGCGCAAAGGTGGAGGTGCGCGGTACCGCCCCCGGCATGTTGGCGACACCGTAATGAACGACACCATCGACGATGAAGGTGGGATCGGAGTGGGTGGTCACGTGGGTTGTCTCCACACAACCTCCCTGGTCGACGGCCACATCGACGATGACGCTGCCCTCTTTCATCTGGCTGACCTGCTGTCGGGAGACCACCTTGGGGGCGGCAGCACCCGGGATCAGGACAGCGCCGACGAGCAAGTCGGCTCGTCGTGTCCATGTATCGATGTTCGTCGGATGCGACATGATGGTGGTCACACGGCCGCTGAAGAGATCGTCGACTCGTTGCATCTGCTTGGGGCTGCGCTCGAGGATGGTGACATGTGCACCCATACCCAAGGCCACCCTGGCGGCGTTGCGGCCAACGATGCCACCGCCGATGATCACCACATCGGCAGGATTGACGCCGGGCACACCTCCCAGGAGTACGCCGCGGCCGCCCTCGTAGCGCTCGAGGAAGTGCGCCCCCACCTGCACGGACATCTTGCCGGCGATCTCGCTCATCGGCACCAGTAGGGGCAGCGAGCCATCAGCTTCCTCGATGGTCTCGTAGGCGATACCGGTGACCTCGTGCTCGAGCAGCGCCTCGGTCAGCTCGGGCACCGGTGCCAGGTGAAGGTACGTGTAGAGAATCAACCCCCGCCGCAACAGCGGATACTCCTCTGGCAGGGGTTCCTTGACCTTGACGACGAGATCGGCCTGCTGCCAGACATCGGCTCCGCTGTCGAGCAGCTCGGCGCCGGCCAGGCGGTAGTCTTCGTCGCTGATGCCGCTACCTGTCCCGGCACCAGCCTCGACTAGCACGGTATGTTGCAGATGTCGCAGCTCGCGCACCCCGGCAGATGTCAAGCCGACGCGGTTCTCCTGGGCTTTGATCTCCCTGACCACACCGACGATCATGGCTGCCTCTCAGAATGGGGATCAGTCCCGGCCATCTGCCTCGGTGCCTGCCCTCATTCGTGGCCGATGAGGATCGCGGTTGCAGC
>JBHHYG010000284.1:0-4630 GCA_046757445.1 Acidobacteriota bacterium | reverse complement strand
CCAGGCCATCTCGAGATGGCCAGCCCCAGTCTCACAGTTGAGATATGCGGGCTAGCCTGCATATCTCAACGGTTTGCTGCTGCGGGCGCGGCAAAGGGCGCGCTCGCTGCGTTGCGCTTGGCGCGCATTTTTCATCGGGCTACTCAATCTGAGACGGGAGTGGCCGTCCCGGACTGTCTGTCCGCCGGGGCAAACCCGAGGCCGCCGCGGTCAGCAGTTCGATATTGCGCAGCCCTTCTCGACCATCCACCTCCGGCGGCCGTCGCTCGTGGATGGAGGCGATGAAGTCGTCGATCTCACCGACGAAGGGGTTGGTCACCTGGAACGCCTGCTTGCCGGCATGAGTGCGCACGCTGCCGCCGCCATGGGCTCCGAGCGTCGACTCACAGATGGCGTAGCCGCCGCTGCCGTAGATCTCCAACCGCGACGGCGACTCGAAGAGAACCGACGAGCAGAACTGCGCCGTCGCCCCGGATTCGAACTGCAGCGATACCAGCGCCGTCTCGTCGTGGGGTCCTTGCCAGACATCGTGGCTGACAAGGCTGTCGATCGAGCTTACCTCGCCGCAGGCCGGCACCATGATCCAGCGGATCAAATCGAGACAATGCGTGCCCACCCCAGCCAGGCCCCACCACCTGCCCACCTCCTCGGAGGCGCGCCAGTTGCTGTCGTCCGGAGCTTGCCAGGTCCACTGGGAGATCATGTGTCTCAAGGTGCCGAGCTCACCGGCGCGAACGGCCCGCGCGACCAGCCGGTGGCCGGCGTGCCAGCGCAGGTGGTAGGCGACCCCCAGCTGTACCCCCGCCTCGCTGCAGACGCGAACCATCGCCGCCCCGTCATCGATGTCGGTGGCCATGGGCTTCTCCACCAGCACGTGCTTGCCCGCTCCTGCCGCCGCCAGCGCCTGTTCGGCGTGCAGCTTGTCGGGAGTGGCGATGATCACCGCGTGCAACCGGGGATCCGCCAGCAACGTCCCTAGCTCGACGTAGGCGGGCTCCGGCGCCTGCGCGCCATGACGCTCGGCGAAGGCGCGACCGCGTTCCCGATCGCGGCTCAAGACGCTCCACAGGCGCGCGCCTTCGACCTTCGACAGCGCCGGCGCTAGCTGCGTGTCGGCGATGCGCCCGGTGCCCAGAACGGCGAAGTTCAGAGTCTGTTGCGCGCTCACCGGGAAGTAGGCGGAGGCTCCGGCAGCGAGCGTGGCAGACGGAGCCAGCTCTTACCGCCAGGCAGGGGGAGTTGGCCGGCGGCGGGCGGCAGATAGGGGATGATCTCCCGCAACTGCACGTCGTCACGGGCGCGCAGGCGTCGCAGGATCCAGTACTTGTGGCCGGCGCCGAAGGTGATCAGCAGGCGCTTCCCCCGATGGCTGCGGATGGCCCGGTCGATGAGCTTCATGTGAGACTCGTTGATGTTCGTCCACCCACCGGGGCCGATCCAGTCGTTGAGGTAGCGATCGTAGATCGAAAGCTCTTCTTCGGTGAGCCGGTCGTAGAGGTCGGAGTGGATGACGCGCGGGTCGTCACCGTCGCCCAGAAGCTCGGCGGCGTGAGCCTGCGCCTCCTCAGTGAGTTTCTGGTATTCGGCATTCTGCTGGCTCCAGGCCGCGTCGGTCTCGAACTGGTGGATGCGGGCTTGCCGGAGGTCGGACATTTCGCGCGTCCAGCCGGCACAGGGGATGATCTCGAATCCCATCTCCACCGCTAGCGGCAGCAGCACGTCGGTGTACTCGGGAAACAGCAGCACTCGGTCGTCCTCGATGAGATCCCGCTCCACGTAGTCTTTCCAGATCCGCTGCCAGCGATCAGGGGGGATCTCGGCGCAAACGGCATCGGGCTTGTAGCGCCGGATCGTCTCCCGCACCTGTGCCAGGCCCCAGGAACGGCTGGTGCGATGGCGGCTGTGGATCATGCCGAGGACAGCTACCTCCGTGCTATTTTCCCCGCCTTCAGCAGCAGCAGAGGTCTCCGCTGCCGACCGCCAGCGGGGCGGGATCTCGAGGACCGTCACCTCGTGGCTGCCCTCGGACGAGACCCACAGCGTCTGGCCCGACGGATGCACAGCCATGACGATGGGAATCTCACCCACCGGAACCCGTGCCACCACGCGCCGCTCGGGCAGGGCGACGACAGAAACATCATGACTGGCGGTGTTGTTGACGAAGGCCAGCCGGCCATCGACGGAGAGCACCACCGAGAAGGGGGAGTCGCCGATGCCCTCGCTGATCTCATCGACCACCTGATGGCTGGCGGTGTTGATGAACGCCACCCGGTTTTCCCCGCGCACCGCCACGGCGTACTCGATTTCCCCGGGCAGCACCGTGCCGCCGCTGGGATGCTCGCCGACCGGCACGGCCTCGAGCACCCGCTGGTTCCACAGGTCGACGACGCTCACCGTGCCGTCGTCGAAGTTGGGCACGAAGGCGAGGCGGCCATCGGAGGTCGCGGCTGGGGGGAACGGCCGACGGCCGGTGGGAAAGCTCCGTTGCAGGCGAAAGCCTTCGCCGTCGAGCACCCACAGCTTGTTGGCCCGCTCGGCAGAGATCAGGTAGTCGCCATCCGGTAACGGGCCGGTGATCAGGGAGGGACCGGGGCCGGTAACCAGCCGGCCCTCTGGCGACCCGTTCCCCGCCCCGTACCTGAGGATCGCATCGGCGGCAAACTGGGTCACCAGCAAACCCTGTCCCCGCGGCAGCACGCTCACCCCCAGCGGCGTCGCCTCCACCGCCAGGGTGCCGGCCACCCGGTAGGAACCCACGTCCATTTGTGTCACCCGGTCCGAGCCGGCGGCGGCGACATAGGCGGTCTTGCCATCGGCCGAGAAGGCGATTTGGTGGGGATTGTTGCCGACCTTCAGCGTCGCCAGGGTGCGGAAGCCTGCCATCTCGCCGCGAGGCGCGGGATGGGAGGCGAGCTCGGCGGCCACCGCCCGAGCATTGCCGGCGAAGGTGGCACCGTACTGGGGATACTGGAGAAAGTCCTGATACTCCGGGAAGGTGGCCCGATCCCCTATCTGGTCCACTGTCAGGCCCTGCGCCAACCCTGCCCGCGCCGTCTCGATCACCGCTCCCAGGTAGTTGCGAAAGCGACCCATCGCCTCGCTGCCGCCGACGGCGAAATGGCCGGGGATGACGTACTTGGGTTGCAAAGCCGCCAACCGATCCAGGGCCGCGACCCAGCCGAGTGCGCTCCCCTCCCCCATGGAAGGGGAAGAGTCGTGCAGGAAAAGGTCACCCGTCACCAGCACGCCCTCGGCGGCCGACCAAACCGCCAGGTCGCCACGGGTGTGGGCCGGGCCGGGGTGAAAGACCTCCACCCGGTGCGAGCCGAGATCGAAAACGTGACGCTCGGCGACGGTGCGCTCCGGCAACACCAGCCGGCACGCTGCAAGCCGCGCCCGCTCCTTCTCGCCTGTGGCGGTGGCGACGAAGGAGGCGAGAGCGCGAGCCCCACGCTCGGCCAGCATTCGTCGCGTCCACGGGTGCGACACGACCGAAAACTCTCGTTGCCGGTGGCAAACGATACCCAGGGCGTGCTCGAGGTGGTAGTGGGTCAACACCGCCATGCGGATCGGCCGATCGGTGGCGCGCCGCGCGGCGGCGAGAAAATCGTCGACCAGACCCGGGGTCAGGCCGGGATCCACGAGCAGCGCTGCTTGATCCCCCACCAGCAGCGCCCCGTTCGAGGAGCGTTCATCGCCCGCGATCCAGGCCCACGCCCTGTCGGTGAGTTGCACCAGGCGTCCTTCTCCACTCGCCCGCCGCGAGCTCGCCACCGCCGCCACCGAGGGGATGTACAGCAGGGCGAGAAGCATGATCAGCGCCCTCAACGCAAAGCTGGTCCTGCGGGCAGCGGGTGAATCGGTCTTCGGCATGCAATGGCCTCCTGCGTCAGCGTACCCACGCTGAGCCGTGTCCCGTGAGATGATGACTCAGCGCGAAAGCGAAACCGTCATGGGGTGATGGAGGTGGGATAGAAAGCCAGCGTGAGGCCGTACTCGAGGTCGGCCTCGGGGTCGTGGCAGCGCTGGCACTCGCGAATCCACTCCTGCAGCTTCTCGATCAGCTTGCTCATCTCGAGCGGGCTGGCGCGCAGGTGGGAGCGGATGAAGACCGAGTCACCGGCCTCCTTATCGGCTCTCACCACCCCAGAGGAGATGCCGTCGCGGATCTCGGAGAGGGTGGCATCCAGCGACTGGGCGATGACCCCCTCGAGCTCCGTTCCTTCGCCCCCCGCTGCGCCGTTCACCTCGACGGCCTTACGGTCGACGACGAAGCGGTGGGCCACCGCCTGAAAGTACTTTTCCACCGTGCCACGATTCTGGCGGGTGTGCGACAGCCGGATCAGACCGGCCCTCTCCAGCGCATCCACGTGATGGTAGAGCCGGGTCGGCTTCTCACTCAGCAGGACAGAAACCTGCTTGGTGGTGATCGGCTCCTGGATCATCGCCCCTAGAATGCGCTGGCGAAGTGGATTAGTCAGCGCCTTGATCTGATCTGGCCTACTCAACGTCTGTGTGCCGACCATCTAGTCCCCCTTTCGGTGCTCGGCTAGCCCGCATTTCTCAACGGGTCGAGAAGCGAGCGGGCGCAAGGGTCGCGAGGACAAGGCGCGCGCCGGTTCGAGGGCGC
>JBHHYG010000283.1:0-4634 GCA_046757445.1 Acidobacteriota bacterium | reverse complement strand
GGCACCACCTCGGGCATCTCGGCCTGCAGCTCCGCCCCCTCGACCAGGGTGTCGAGGTCCGGCGGATAGCCGTGGGTCTTGGGGTCCGACTCGATCAAGCCGGCCAGCGCCATGTCGTGGTACTTGTCGATGGCGGTGCGCAGGATCCGCAGGCTGCGCTGCAGCTCGTACTCCTTCTGCCGTTTCACCCCCCAGCGGGCCAGCGGCAGCACCGCCGCCGCCAGGACGCCGACGATGGCAACGACAACCACCAGCTCGACCAGGGTAAAGCCGGCCGCGTGCCCTGTCCCCACAGCCCTTGTGCCCGCTCGCTTCACGACCCGTTGAGAACTTCGAGCTAGCCGGCTCATCGGACTCCTCTCACCGCCCCCCTCCCTGTTCCTCGACCTCGACGGTCGCCGGCAGCATCTGCACCGCCAGCGGCCGACCCCCGGCATTGCGGATCGCCGCCGAGGTGATTTCCACGTCGGTGGTGCCAGCTCCCACCGCCCGGAACACCAACGTCACCAGCGAGCCGGCGCCGGTAATGCCACCGGCGGCGTCGCCAAGGCGGGCGAGGCCCACCGCCAGGCTGCCGGCGCCAGCCTGCGACGCTTGAAAGGAGGTCTCGGCTCCGTCCTGATCGAGGAAATCTCCCTCGAAGGCATCGACGTACTCGATCACCGAGGGATCGAAGCTCAGCCGCAAGCCGGCGGAGAAGGCATCGGCGGCCCCCTCGACGGTGACATCGAGGTCGAACTCCTCCCCCACGCTCACCACTTCCTCGGAGGGCGTCACCGCCAGCACCGCCGCGGCTTGCGTTCCCGGAAGCCCTCTGGGCGGCGACACGGCGCGGCTCGGCCCCACCGTGGAGCCGCTGATCTTGGCCTCGGTGCCCACGTAGATCGCCCTCAGATCGTCGTCGGTGATCTCCGCCCGGCGCAGAATATGGGGGGTGATCGACAGCAGCACGTCGGTCTTGACCACCTCCTCCTGTGTGGAGCTGAAGATCCTACCCAGCCCCGGGATGTCCATGAGGCCGGGGATCCCCGTCTTCTTGATCCGCTCGTCGTCACGCAACAGGCCGGCGAGCAGGTTGGTCTCGCCGTCCCGCAGGCGGATGCTGGCTTCCAGCCGGCGGGAGGAGAAGATGGGCAGATTCTGGATCGACGAGGTGCCGATGATGGCGGAGACCTCGATGGTCAGATCCAATGTCACCTGGCCGTCGTGGTGCACCCTCGGCTCACCGGTGATGGTGATGCCGACGTCGACGTAGGTGGTACTGGAGATGGGGATGACATCGCCGCCGGTGGTGGCCTGGGGGTTGAAGGTGGTGTTGATGACCGGCACCCGCTCGCCGATCAACAGGCTGGTCTCCTCCCCCTCCGTCGCCCGCAGCTGCGGCTGGGCGATGAGCTTGAAGTTGCTGTGCTCCTTGAAGAACTGGTAGCGGACCGAAGGGATGGTGACGAAGATGTCTTCGTTGCTGAGGTTGCTGAGGTCTTCCAGGGAGATTCCGGCCGGCGTCTGGGCGATGGAGCCGATGAAGCTGTAATCGGAGAGGCTCAGACCATACTCCTCCATCACCTGCCGGTTGATCTCGAGGATCTCGATGTCCAGCAGCACCTCGCCCGCCGGCTTGTCGTTGGCGTCGATGATCCGCTCGGCGATCTTCACCACCTCGGGGGTGTCGCGGATGGTGACCGAATTCAGCTCGTCGTTCTCGGCCACCAAGCGCGCACTCAACAGCGCCCGCAGCATCTGGGCGATGGTCGCCGAGTCAGCGTTCGAAAGATAAAAGGTGCGCAGCACCTGATCGGCATACTGCCGCCGCTTGGTGGGATTGTCCGGCGCGACGAGCAGGGTGTTGGCCGACAGCGCCTTGGCGTAGTTGTTGTTAGCGGCCGTGAGCATGGCCAGGGCCTGCGCGAAGGTGACGTCGTCGACGCGAAAGGAGGTCTCCTCATCGGACAAATCGGGATCGAAGAGCACGTTGATGCCGCCGATCCGCGCCAGCGTCCGGTAGATCTCGGTCACCGGCACCTGGCGAAAGTCGAGGGAAATCAGCCCGCTCACCTGCGGCGCCAGCTGCGGCACCGGGGGCCGCGCCAACTGGGCTCGCTCTTGCGCCAGCTCGATGGGCGTCTTCCCCTCCTTCTCGGCCTGGCGCTTGGTCACCAGCTCCGCCTGCACCTGGTGCAGCTCGCTGATCGCCGTTTCGTTGGCGGCATCGAGACGTACCGCCAGCTCGTACTCCATCAGCGCCGCCTCCAGCTTGCCGGCCTGCCGCAGCCGCGCCGCCTCCTTCTGATGGGCCTGCGAGGCCTTGACCTTGGTGTGCTGCAGCTCGATGCGCGCCTCGAGGTTGCCGGGATCCTGCTGCAGGACCTTCTGGTAGTAGGCAATGGCCGTGTCCCAGTTGCCGAGAGAACGCTCCTGTTCGGCCTGCTTCAGGGCCTTGGGCGGGCCGCACGCAACCAACAACAACGACAGCATCAGCGACAACAACGGCAGCTTGGGAAAAGGCACCAGCCCCCCCCGAGCGTCGTACCCACGAGGGGTCTTTCTGCAACCTGCTTGGCTCATGGTCCCATACCCTCCAGGGTAAGGCGGGCACGCAGGTCACCTGCGGCGACCTCGGCGTAGTCGGCACCCACCTCGAGGATCTCGAAACCGTTGGTCAGTCGGGTGCCGGCGGCACCGACGTAAATGTCGTCGCCGTCGGACAGACTCGCATACCAGTGACCACCGACCTGCAAGACGCCGACCAGACGAAGCGCGATCTCCGGCTCTGCCTCTTCGGGCTCTTCCTCCACGGCAGCCGGCCTCTCCTCACTCGGAGGCGGCGCGGGGCGGAAGAAAGCGAAAAGATTGCGGGAAGTGGTGAGCGCAGCGGCCGTCGGCCGCTGCAGCCGCGCGAGATGGAGCTCGTAATCCGACGGCTCGACGGGCAACGGCGGCAACGAGGCCAGGCGAGCGCTCAGCGCCTCGGCCACCGACAGCGGCGAGGCGGCAGCTACCGTGGCGGCGGGAGCAACAGACGCCGCCACCGTCCGGCGCCCCCGGGCACTGTCGGCCGCCGGCCGCGAGTCGGAGGTCGGGGCCAACTCCGCCCCGAGCGGCAACGATTCCGGATTCGGCAGAAAGGCGGAGAGCGCCAGATCGACACGCAGCAGCTCGGGCGAGCTGCCCTGCGGCGCCGGGGCCAGGGCAACGCTCTGGACGATGAGGAAGTCGTCGCCCTGGGTGAGCTTGTCGAGCAATCTGCGCACGGCACGGTACGAGCCCTCGACCGGCAGGGCGATACCCAGCTCCACCAGGCCCAGCTCTTCGATCACCGCCGGCTGATAGGCGGCCGACTCGACGGCGATGCCGGCCTCCCGCGCGGCAGCTTGCAGGATGCCCATCAGCTCGGCGCCACCGCCGCTGCTGACGATCAGATCGGCCAGGCTATCGAGATCGTTCTCGGCAGTGAGCACCTTGCCATAGCTATCCCTGGCCGCCAGCAGCCGGGGCTGCAGAAGGCGCCGGGCGGCCTCGAGCTGCCCGGCAGCCGAGCCAGAGGTGCTGCGCGCCCGCCAGCGCGGCAGCGTCCAGAGGCCGAAGGCAGCGAGGTTCGCCAGCAGCAGCGCCACGATGGCGAGAATCCCCGGGAAGCCACCCACCAGCCAGCGCCGGAGGCGGCTCCCGAGGTGGCCAGAAGGCCCGTTGCCCGGATCGATCATGGTCTCTGTCCTCCGGCCCCGCCCGTCACGTGCCGGGCCACCACCGTGAGTCGGAACTGGCCGTCGGTTCCCATCTGCTGCCGGACCGGCCAGACCGGCTCGAACTCCTGCCGCCGCTCCAGCGCCGACAGGAAGGAACGTAGGGCGGCCGGCGAGCTCGACGCCGCGGTGAGGTTGATACGCACACCCTCGGGCGTGGTCGCCGGCTGCACCAGCTCCAGGCGCACCTGATCGGGAAGGGCCTCCTCGAGCATGGCGAACAGGGAAGCCCATGAGAAAGTTCTCTCGGCGATCAACTCGTTAGCTTTCGCCACCGCCGTCGCCACCTCTCGGGCACGCCGAGGCTGCGCTGCCCCGGCCAGCCGTCCCACTTCATCGCGCCAACCTCGCACCAGCTCCGCCGTGGCGCTGACCGGCACCACCGGGCCCGCTTCTGCTGTCGCCAGGCGCCAGACCGCGGCGGCGTGCACCAGCGTCAGCGCCGCCACCGACATGGCAGCGATGCGCACCATCCTGCGTAGCCGTTGTTGGTGCTCGATCGGCTGCGAGGCGAGATTCACGGGCATCCTTCTCATGGTCGCAGCGCTCCCATCAGGGCCGACCA
Organism: Acidobacteriota bacterium; assembly: GCA_046757445.1. Classification (GTDB taxonomy): domain Bacteria; phylum Acidobacteriota; class UBA890; order UBA890; family UBA890; genus JBHHYG01. The sequence continues at coordinate 326 of JBHHYG010000283.1, read as the reverse complement.
CGGCGGCAGCAAGCGAGCCTCCCAGCCCAGTCCCTGGCAGGCCGACATCGCCGACTGTGTCCAATCCTCCGGGCCGGTCACTGTCGCCTCGACGATGTCCAGTCCCAAGCGCTGTCGCACGTACTGCTGCAACGGCACCAGCTCGACCGCCAGATCCTCGGTGGCGATCGGACGCCGCCAGGCGCGGTGGAGTCGAGGCACGCCATCCGCTTCCACCAGGCAGGCCAGGTGACCGCCGGTGCCGCTCAACACCAATCTGGCGGCGGTCGCTGGGGGGACAACGCTGTCAGCGTGCAGGCCACCCCCCCCTTGCGAGGCCTCGGCGC
>JBHHYG010000282.1:0-4634 GCA_046757445.1 Acidobacteriota bacterium | reverse complement strand
CCCTATTTGCGCACCGACGGACAAGAGACTGTCCACCGAAACGGGGTAACTCCACTCCAGCGCGTACATAGGCTATACAATCCACTTGGCATCCGAGTCCACGGTCTAGTCCAAGAGGCCTTTATCCGTAATGCGCCAGCGTGGATGCCAACACCCAATCCTCACCGCCAGGGAATCGAGAAGCGCTGTAAGCATGATCACTTGCAAGAACGATCCGGATCGCGATTCCAATCCTCGCTGTGCAACAATAAGGCCTGGAAGACCCCTCGGAGGAAGGATTGCTATGTTGCATCGCCATGGAAAAACAGGATCCATTCTCGCGCTCCTGGTCGGCGCCGTGGCACTGGCCGGCCTCGTCTACCCGCTGCTCGGTAGCGCCCAGAAGAAGCCTAAGGGGTTTCGGCAGATCGTGTCGCGCGGTGGCATCGCCGCCATCGACAACCCGCGCTTCGTGCCGGCTTCGGAGGCGAAGGTCGATCCTGACAGCTGGTTCTTCGGCGTCGTCATCGACGGCCAGCCGCGCGCCTTCAGCATCAACATCCTGAACTATCACGAGGTCGTCAACGACAGCATCGGCGGCACCCACTATGCCGCCGTTTGGTGACCGCTGGCCAACACGGCCGTCGTGTACGACCGAGACTACGCCGGCAAGACGCTGAACTTCGAGGCCTCCGGCGGCCTCATCGAAAGCTCGCTGATCATGCAGGACCGGCAGACCGACACCTACTGGTCGATCATGACCGGCGACGCGGTCGGTGGCGAGCTCGAGGGCACCAAGCTCGTCGAGCTGCCTTTGGGCAAGAAGGTGCAGTGGAAGGACTGGGTGGCCGAGCACCCCGACACCCTGGTGCTTTCCGTCGGCGGTCGCCAGGACATACCCGGCAACGTCTACGATTCCTACTTCAAGGGTTCCAGCGGCTTCGGTGGTGCGGCTGCCAAGGACAAGCGCCTCAAGACCAAGGACTCGATCTACGCCTTCCAGCACGGCGGTAAGAAGTACGCCGTCGATGCCCGCTCGATCGAGGGCGGCAAGGTCTTCGAGCTAACTGACGGTTCCAAGGTGTTTCTGTATCGTTCGAAGAAAGCTCCCCTCTTCGAGTCGAGTGCCGCTTACATCTCCGCCGCCGGCTTCGAGCGGCGTGACGGCGGCTGGGTGGAGGTGGGCTCCGGGGCTCGCTTCTCGGCGAAGAAGAGCGCCTTCGATGGCGGCTCGGTAGAACGGCTGGGCGGCTTCGACACCTTCTGGTACAACTGGAGCCTGATGAACCCGGAGACCGAGCTGCTCAAGTAGCGACGACTACTTCACCCTGTCGGCCAGGGAGCGCAGCGAATCGCCGCTCAAGGGGCCGACGAGGCTGAGCAGGTAGCCTTCGGCGTCCCGCCAGCGATAGACCCTCATCCCCGAGGGAGCGACGGTCAGCGCCGGCGGCGGCCGCAGGTTGTCTCTTGTCTTCTGGTCGGCGCGGGCTTCGCGCGGCTCCGCAGCGCCCACTTGGGGCCGCTCGCCAGCGGCGGCACGAGGTGCGCCGAGGGACAGACCACCCACCCCAACCTCGGCACTCACGCCGAGATACTGCTGCACGAGCGTCACCTGCTGACCGGCGGCATCCTCGTAGAGAAGACGGACCACTGGCCGGCCAGAAGCCTCGCCCTCGAGAGGGTTGCCGGGCCCCACCTCGACCCCCAGCAGGGTCAGCTCGGAAAGTTGACGAAGCGGGGCTCCCAACCAGGCTTCAGCTGCCTCCGGTTGCACCCCGACGAAGCCAAGCGCGCCGGTCACACCGCGCCGGTCGGCAGCCGCCAGACCGCCACTCCTGCTTCGCCGGCCCCGAAAGGCCGGGACCTCTGCGGCAAGCTCGGTCTGGCCAGCAACTTGGAGCTCCCGGGCCGGCTGCTCGGCGGCTGCCGCTGGTCGCTTTTGGGCCGTCGACCCGGCAACCTTGTTGAAGAAGCGCTCTTGGACCAGCTGCGATTTGGGGCGGTCGGCGGCGGCCGGCGCTCTCTCCTCCGATTTCTGGGCCTGCCTGTCGGCATCGTTTTCCGTCGGCGCCGGCTGGCTCGCCGCCGCTGGCGCTGCCGGGCGCGCGGCATCGAGCCGATCCGCGAGCACAGCGGCCGTCTTGCCGGTTTCCTTCTTCTCGGCTTCATTCGATGCGGCCTCATCCCGGGATAGCAGGCGTCGATGCGCACCGGCCTGGAGCGCCGGCTCTGTTGCCGGCAGCAACTCCTCGGCCTCGGACAGCGTCCCGACGCGCTTCTCCTGCGCCTTTGCTCTTCCGGCCGCCTGCCGCGGCACCTCCTCAGGAAGTGCCGCCGTGGCCGCGAACCCACCCGTGGACGCCATCCAGCCAAAGTTGGCCAGCCAGCCGAGCCCGAAGGCCAGCAGCAACGAGGCGGCCCAGGCGAGGAAAGAAATGGGCCACAGCGGTTCGGTGCGCGGTCGGCCACCCGCATCTCGCCGGCGGGCGGCGGCACGCTGCTCGAGCTGCTGCCAGGGAGGAGCATGAATCGGACCCGGCTCCAGCTCGGCCAGCAGGGCGGAAGCTTGCCGGCTCTGGGTGCCGGCATCATCCAGGCGCCGACGGCACCGCCCGCAACCGGAGACATGCTGCTCGATGCGTCTCCTCTCGCCGTCACTGCAGCTGCCATCGAGGTAGGCGTGCAGGCTACCTTCGTCAAGATGCGGCATCAGTCTTGCTCCCAGCGACCTCGATGGCGGTGGCGTCGAGTCGCTTGTAGGCTTCGGCCATGCGTGAGCGCGCGCGCGACAGGGTGGTACCCACCGACCCCAGGGAAAGGTCGAGCACCCTGGCGATCTCCTCGTAGGAGAACCCCTCTTCCCACAGCAGCAGGCCGTCGCGATCCCGGGGCGACAGCTCGGCGAGCGCCGCCCGCACCCGCAGCACCTTCTCCCTTCGCTCGAGGGCGATGTCGGGCGGCGTCGGTGCCGGCGAGGCCTGGCTCCGGATCAGGGTCAGGTGCCGGCGGTGCGTCGACTGACGGCGGCCCTCGTCGCGGGCCAGGTTGGTAGCCACCTGGAACAACCATGCCCGCGGCTGCGACGGACAATGCTCGATGGCGCGCACGAAAGCCTCCTGGGCCAGATCCTCGGCCCGGCCCTGGTCGCCGGTTCGCCGGTAGAGGTAGCGGACCAGCGACCGGTAGTGTTGGCGGTAGACCTGCGAAAGATCCAAACCCGCTCTCCATTGCCGTCCGGTTGGGTCGGTTCAGCGACCCACCTTGAATGCCCGAATCACAGCCGCCCGCTGCTCGGGCTCCAGGCTGCCGGGCCCTTCCGGCGCCAGCTCCAGGGTCAGTCCCTCACCGGCGATGATAACGCGCTCGCCGAGGGCGAAGAACGCCTTCAGCACCGGCACCCCTCGCAGCAGCTGGAAGTAGGCATCGCTGAAGGGCGCCACCTCGATCACCGGGGCATCAGGATCGAGGCGGATGTCGGTCCACATTCCGTTCCGGAAGACGAAGAGGCGATCCTCGACATGACGCACCGCCTGGTCCGGCTGTCGCTCGCCGATCGACCCCTCTCGACCATCGAGCACGGCTCCGAGGGCGCCGACCTTTTCCGCTTCGTCCATCGAGGCGGCCTGGCGCAGTCGGTTGCTGCGCTCGGCGCGCTTGAAGGCCTCGGCGCCGGTCTGGGCCTCGGCGGGGGCGCTCATCGCCCGAGCCCGGTCGACGACCTCCTCGACGGCCAGCGGACGGAGCGCCAGCTGGGGGTCTTCCACCAGGTATGAGGTGTATTCGGTGAGGATGCCGTAGCGCAGCCCGAGGTCGCGGATCTCCTCGATGAGCTCCCGATCGGCGCCATGCAGCCGCACCTCGGAGGTCAGGGCGCCGGCCTTGCGGGCGGCCCACAGGCGCGGGATGAATTCGTTGCCGGCCTCGCGGCCGGCGAACTCGACGCGGTAGCGAAGGCGCTCGCTGCGGCTGCCGCGGTTGCCCTCCAGCACCAGCTCGCCGTCGCCTTCACCACGGTAGCGGCCGAAGAGCACCAGCTCCTCGCCGTAGAAGAGGTCGGGCAGGGAGCTCGGGTAGGAATCCTCGAGCTGCACCGGGGCGTCGACGATTCGCAGCTCGGAGAGCGCCGGATGGGAGATCTTCCGGGACAGCGAGGCCACCGCCACCTCGACGTCCTCACCCGGCCGCACATAGCTGACGGTGCCGTGGCCGCTGACGCTGAGCCGATCGAGCAGGTAGGTGTTGACGTCGTGGCCGACGCCGAAGGCGAAGACCCGCTCGCCATCGAGCAGCTTCTGCGTCGTATCCGCTATGCGCTCGGGGGAAGTCTCGCCGACGGTCGGCTTGCCGTCGGTCAGAAAGACGATCTGCGACATCCGTCCGGCTCGCGCCTCGGGCCGCAAGGCCTCCTCGAGGGCGGCCTCGACGTTGGTACTGCCGCCAGCCTGCAGCTCTTCGAGGTATTCGCGTGCCTCCCGGACAGCGGCGGCGTCGGCGGCCGCAAAGCCCGGCCGGAAGGAGCGCACGACGCTGTTGAAGGCGATGATGCGGAAGCGGTCGGAAGGCCGCAGGCCGGCGAGCAGCTGCTCGAGAGCGGCCCGAGCCTGCTCGATCTTGTCGCCGGCCAGCGACCGTGAGACCTCCAGCAGCACGGTCAG
>JBHHYG010000281.1:0-4676 GCA_046757445.1 Acidobacteriota bacterium | reverse complement strand
GAAGAATCTGGAAACCATTGCAGATTCCCAGAACCCGGCCGCCGTCAGCGGCAAACCGCTCCAGCGCCCGCATGATCGGCGAAAAGCGGGCGATGGCCCCGGTGCGCAGGTAGTCACCGAAAGAGAAGCCGCCGGGGAGGATGATGCAGTCGTAGCCCTCGAAATGAGTCTGCTTGTGCCAGAGCATCGTAGTGGGCACCTGCAACAGCGTATCGAAGGCGTAGGCACAATCGTGGTCGCAGTTGCTGCCGGGGAAGACGACCACTCCGATCCTCATTGCTCGTCGCTGCGGCGGGCACCGAAGCGGCGCTCACCCTGGCGGCGCTCGGAGTCGGTGAAATCGTCGGCCTGCTGGTTCCTGCGATCCTCACCGGAACGACGGTCGCGGGCGCGGCGACGCTCATCGCGGCGGCGATCGTCATCGGCGCGACGATCATCAGGGGTGCGGCGATCGTCACCGGAACGACGATCGTCAGCCTTCGCACCGGGCCTGTCGCGCCGGTCGAGGCCCGAACGACGGTCACGGGCGGCGCGCCGCTCGGCTCTGCGCCGGTCGCCGACGACGGCCACACCCAGCCCCCAGTCGGGAGCGTCGGCCTCGAGACTGACCTCGAACTCCTCGATCACCGGGTTGGCCAGCAGCGCCTCCGCCATGGCCTCCAGCTGAGCCCTGGCGGCGTCGACATCCTCGGCCTCGAGCTCGAAATCAAAGATCTTGCCCTGACGCACCGATGCCAGATTCTCGTAGCCGAGGTCTGCCAGCGCCTTGGCCACCGTGGTGCCCTGGGGATCGAGCACCTCGGGTCGCAGGCGAACCACTACGCGTCCTCTCATGAGATCTCCTCCTTCCCCTGCGGTGCTTCCGCTGCCACCGCCGGTTCGGCCTGCGGGAGCAGCCGCTGCCCGCGATCACCCAGCACGCGGGCGAAGACCGTGGCGACGCCGGCCAGCGCCTGCTGCAGATCGAAGGCCCGCTCCAGCTGCTCGCCGCCGAGCTGCTCCCGCACCTCCGCATCGTCGGCGAGCCTCTGGCGGAACGACTCGCCGCTCTGCCAGCACGACATCGCCGCCCGCTGCACCAGTCGGTAAGCCTCGCTGCGGGCCACGCCGGCTTCCAGCATGGCCTCGAGAACACGGCTCGAGAAGATCAGCCCGTTGGTGCGCTCGAGGTTCTCGCGCATCCTGTCGGCGTGCACCTCGAGACCGTCGACGATGCCATAGAGCCGGTGCAGCATGAAATCCAGCAAGATGCAGGAGTCGGGGATCGCCACCCGCTCCACCGAGGACCGCAAGCTCTGGCTGCTCGACCACCGCCGCTCCACCGAGGAGTGGGAGATGTCACGCTCGTGCCAGAGCGCCACGTTCTCGAGGCCGGCGTTGGCGTAGGCCCGCACCAGCCGCGCCAACCCCACGAGGTTCTCGCACTTGACCGGATTGCGTTTGTGCGGCATGGCTGAGGAGCCCTTCTGGTCCCTGCCGAAAGGCTCTTCGAGCTCGCCGATCTCTGTGCGCTGCAGGCCACGGATCTCGGTGGCAACGTTGTCGATGGAGGCGGCGACAACCGCCAGGTGGCCGAGAAACTCGGCATGGCGATCACGCGGCACGATCTGCGACGACACCGGCTCCACCTCGAGGCCCAGAGATCGGCAGACGATCTCCTCGAGGCGAGGATCGATGGTGCCATAGCTCCCCACGGCGCCGGAGACTTGACCATAGGCGATGACCTGACGAGCCCGCTCGAGTCGCTCCCTGCCACGGCTGAACTCCTGGTGCCAACGCAGGAATTTCAGACCCAAGGTGATCGGTTCGGCGTGCACGCCGTGCGTGCGCCCGACCATCGGCAGGTCGCGGAACTGTAACGCCCGCCGGGCGAACAGCTCGATGAGCTGGTCGCAGCCCGCCAGCAGCAGATCGGTGGCCCGCCGGCAGCGGAGCGCCAGCGAGGTGTCCAGCACATCGGAGGAGGTGAGACCGAGGTGCAGGTATCGCGCCACCGGCCCTACCTGCTCCTCGATGGCCTCGAGGAAGGCGATGAGGTCGTGGCCGGTGCGGGCCTCGATGGCCGCCACTTCTTCGGCTGCCGGCGGTTCGGCCTTGCGAAGCGCGACGAGAGCATCCTCGGGAATGCGGCCGAGAGTGCCCATAGCTTCGGCGACGGCCAGCTCGACTTCGAGCCAGGAGGCGTATTGGGAAGCCAGGTCCCAGATGCGGCCCATCTCCGGGCGACAATAGCGTCCGATCATGGTTCGAGATCGATTCGAATCAATTTCATGGGCCGCAAGACCCATCCACAAACATCATCGTAGTTATGGAACGGAGTACTTAAAGACCGAGCCTAGGCTCCTACCTCGAGGGCGTCAAGCACCCCCCACCCGGCATCGAAACCCCGTCCGCGAAGCGACTCTCCAGCTTTCGCGCCGCCGGGCGATGGGCGAGGATGTCGAGCGAGATCACCGTGTCGTCGAACAGCTCCTCGGCCAGTTGCTGCAACTGCTCAGTAGTGACGGCATTGATGCCGGCGAGGATCTCATCCAGATCGAAGGCCCGGTCGAAGTAGATCTCCTGCTGCGCCAAGCTGCTCATTCGCCCCGCCGTACTCTCCAGACCGAGCATGATGCTGCCCTTGAGGTGCTCTTTCATGCGCCCCAGCTCCTCGGCGGTCACCGGCACCTCACGGAGAATGGTCAGCTCTTCCAGGATGAGCTCGATGACCGTGGCGGCGGCTTCGGGCCGGGTGGCGGCGTAAATCCACAGGTATCCTGCGTCGCTGTAGGACCCTAGCGAGGAATAGACGTTGTAGGCCAGCCCGTGCTGCTCGCGGATGCGCTGGAACAGCCGCGAGGAGAGGCTGCCACCGAGCAGTGAGTTGAGCACGTTGGCGATGTAACGATCTTCATCGGTGGCGGAGGTGCCGAGGGTACCGATGCCGATATGCACCTGCTCGAGCTCCTCCCTCTCGATGATGCGAAAATGCTGGTTTGGGTGCGGCGGCGACACATCCGTCAGCTCGCTGTGGGTTTCCAGGCTGCCGAAGCTCCCCCGCACCCGCGCGGCCACAGCATCATGATCGAGGCGGCCGGCGGCGGCAACGACGACGTTGGCCGGATCATAGGCCCGGCCGAAGTACTCCCGCAGATCCTCATCCTCCAACCGCTCGATGGTCTCCCGATGGCCGAGGATCGGCGTGCCGAGCGGGTGATCGAACCAGAAGGTCTGCACGAACTGCTCGTACAGATAGTCCTCAGGTACATCCTCTACCGACGCCAGCTCCTCGAGAATGACGCTGCGCTCCTGCTCCATCTCCTCGGCATCGAAGCGCGGTTGCAAGACGATATCGGAGAGCAACTCGAGGGCGTCGTCGAGGTGCTCATCGAGAACGTTGGCGTAGTAGCATGCGCTTTCCTTGGTGGTGAAGGCATCGAGCTGGCCGCCCATGGCATCGATGGCGATGGCGATCTCCTGCGAGGTTCTCCGCTCGGTGCCCTGAAACAGCATGTGCTCGATGAAATGAGAGATGCCCGCCTGCGACGGCGCCTCGTAGCGAGAACCCATCTTGATCCAGATGCCGAGGCTGGTGGAGCGGACCGAGGAGATCTCCTCGGTCACCAAGGTCAGCCGGGTCTCGAAAACGGGTGTCTGGATGTTTCGATCTTCAGCCATCGGATTTCACCGCGCCCATGAGAAAGAGCATCAGCGCCTTTTGTGCGTGCAGGCGGTTCTCAGCCTCCTCCCACACCAGGCTGGCCGGCGAGTCGATGACCTCGTCGGTGACTTCCTCACCACGGTGGGCGGGCAGGCAATGCATGAACTTGGCCCCCGGTTTGGCACCCGCCATCAGAGAGCTGTCGACTTGAAAGCCGGAGAAGCGAGCCAGTCTTTTGGCCCTCCCCGACTCCTGCCCCATCGATACCCAGGTGTCGGTATAAACAGCGTCGGCATCGGCGACGGCCGCCGCCGGGTCGGTGTCCACCTCGATGCGGGTGCCGGCAGCGGCGGCGGCGGCCCGCGCTCGCTCGACGATGTCAGCATCTGGAGCGTCCTCGACTGGAGTGGCCACGGCCACGTCGACACCGAAGAGCGGCCCGCCGAGCAACAAGGAGTGAGCCATGTTGTTGCCGTCGCCTACGTAGGCGAGACGCACCCCCTGGAGACCACCGAAGCACTCCCGGAGGGTAAAGTAATCGGCCAACACCTGGCAGGGATGTAAGAGATCCGAGAGGCCGTTGATCACCGGGATGCTGCCGCCGCGCGCCAGCTCCTCGAGGTCGGCCTGGTCGAAGACGCGCGCCATGACGCAATCGAGGTAGCGTGACAGCACCTTGGCGGTGTCAGCGATGGTCTCGCCACGGCCGAGCTGCAGGTCCAGGGATGATAGAAAGAGCCCGCGGCCGCCGAGCTGTGCGATGCCCACCTCGAAGGAGATGCGCGTGCGCGTCGACGGCTTCTGAAAGATCATTCCCAGGGCACGCCCCTGCAGCCTATCCCGAAAGCGTCCGGGGTCGGACTTGACCTCGGCGGCGACGCCGAGCAGCCACTGCAGGCGCTCCCCAGGGTGATCGGCGAGAGAAAGAAAGTGTTCCGTCAACTCCAGGCTCCTCCGGACGGTTACTTGGCCTGCAGCGCTAGCCCGCATTTCTCAACGGGTCGTGAAGCGAGCGGGCGCAAGGGCCGTGAGG
>JBHHYG010000280.1:0-4685 GCA_046757445.1 Acidobacteriota bacterium | reverse complement strand
GCGGCTGCCGCGGTGGCGGCGCGCATCCCGGGGCTACAGGCGGTCTGGCTGCGCGCCGCGGCGCAGGCGCTGGTCGACCGCTACAAGCAGGGCAACGCCGGGCCGGGGCACTTTCTCGGCACCAGCCTCTCCAGCCACGACGACGCCGTCTCGCCCCTGCAAGCGGGTCAGGTGATGGCCTACGAGATGGTACTCTCGGCACCCGAGAAAGAGCTACGGGTGACACTCGAGGACGTCGTCGCCGTCACCACCGACGGCTTCGAGATCCTCTCCGAGGGCCTCCCTACCACCGTCGAGGAGGTCGAACGCCTGGTGGGCGCCGAGGCAACGCCGCCGCCTACCGAGCGGCACCTGGGCCCTTCGAACCCCTAACCCGCATATCTCAACGGCGGTCGTCGCGAGGGCGCGGGCTTCTTTCTCAAAAGTGAGAAAATGCTCCCCCCGCAGCTCTCGCAACTGGGAAGCCGCCATAGGCGGCGCCGGTGGGGAGATTGCACGGGTTTACGGGCGCAACTCGGCGGCCGAGGGAGACGGCTCTTCGACCGCCTCCGTCTCATCGGCGAGACCCAGTTCCTGAAGCTTGCGGTACAGCGTCGACAGCCCGATTCCGAGTTGCTCAGCGGCCCGCTGGCGGTCGTCGTTGGTGGCAGCGAGCACCGAGCGAATGTGCTCGCGCTCGTAAACGCGGAGAGCCTCCCGTAGGTTCTCGCCCGCGACCGGCACAGCCCCCGAGAGGTCGGCGGGCAGGTCCTGCGGCTCGATCCACTCACCGTGGCCGAGAATCATGGCGCGCTCGATCACGTTTTCCAGCTCGCGCACATTGCCCGGCCAGCGGTAGGCGAGCAGTTGTCGCATGGCTGCATTGCTGACGCCAAGGGACTGCCGCTTGAGTTCCCTGCGATACCGCTCCACGAAGTGGCGGGCGAGCAGCGGGATATCCTCGCGCCGGGAGCGCAACGGTGGCAGCACGATCTCGACTACTTTGATCCTGTAGTAGACGTCGTCCCGAAAGCGTCCGGCAGCGACCTCGGCCGCCAGCTCCCGGTTGGTGGCCACCAGCAGGCGTGTGCGCACCGGGATCGGCTTGGTGCCGCCAACGCGGCTGATCTCCCCGCTTTCGAGGGCTCGTAACAGCTTGGCTTGAAGCTGTAGCGGCAACTCAGCGATCTCGTCGAGAAACAGGCAACCGCCGTCAGCCAGCTCAAACATCCCACGCTTCAACCGGGTAGCACCCGTGAAGGCACCTCGCTCGTGACCGAACAGCTCGCTTTCGAGCAGATCGGCGGGAATGGCGGCACAGTTCACCGGCACGAAGCGCTGTCGTGCCGTAGGGCCGGCTTGATAGATTGCCCGAGCCACCAGCTCCTTGCCGGTGCCGCTCTCACCGCTGATCAGGACGGTGCTCCAGGTCGGCGCCACCTGCTCGATGAGCCTGAAAACCTCCTGCATGGCGGCACTCTCGCCGATGAGACCAGCCGTTCCCCTATGCTCCTGCAACTGTTGCCGCAGAAGCTGGTTTTCGGCGACGGTGTCACGGTATTCGAGCAGGCGAGCCAGCCGGTTCAGTGCCTGGTCGAAGGCAAAGGGCTTCTCCAGATAGTCGATGGCGCCACGCCTGAGTGCATGCACCGCGGTTTCCAGGCCGGCATAAGCTGTCACCATGACGACCGCGGTCTGCGGGCATCGGTCTGCGAGCTGGGCGAGCAAATCAACCCCCGAGCCATCCGGCAAACGGATATCGACGAAGGCAACATCGAAGTCTGTCTCTCTGGTCGCCTGGTGCGCCCCGGCGATGTCGCCGACGGCATGGCAACGATAGCCGGTGCGCTCGAGCGTCCTGGCAAAACGCTCCCGGAAGGTGACTTCGTCATCGACGATCAGAATACTGGCCTTCATCATTTCCTACTTGGATGTCACGGCGTCTGGTGTGGGATGACGCCTTGCAGTGCGATCTTGGGACGTGCCGGGCGCCTCCGGCGACCCCTCGGGCGAAGAAAGCACCGCTGGGAGGCGGACGGTCAGGGCCGAGCCCTTTCCCTCTTCGCTCTCCACCGTGATGCGGCCGCCGTGCGCGCGCACGATGCTGTCGCTGACGCTCAATCCAAGGCCGGCGCCCTCCTGGCTGTCCTTGGTGGTGAAGAAGGGGTCGAAGATGCGCCCCAAGACAGCGGCTTGTATGCCGCTGCCGGCGTCGCGGAACTCCACCCGCACCTCGCCGTTAGAAGCTGACGACGACACCGCGAACTCTCCCCCGTCGGGCATCGCCTCGAGGGCGTTCAGCGCCAGGTTGACGAATACCTGCACGAGCTCGTCGTGGTTAGCCATTACCTGCGGCAATTCCTCGTCCAGCTCATTGATGAGGGCAACCGCGCGCCAGCGCGGGTCGATGCGGACAATGTCGAGGGCCTCGCCGACAGCAGCGTTAACATCCACTGCGGCACGCTCCTCGCTCGGTGGGCTGGCAAGACCGCTCAGCTGGCCGAGGACGCGGGAGATCCGGTAGACATGGGAAGCCACGGTCGAAAGGTCCTGGCTGAGCGTTGCATCTTCGACTGATCCATTGAGATCCTCGACGACGGCCGAGATCGAGGCCAGTGGATTGCGGATCTCATGGGCCACGCCGGCGGCCAGCAGGCCGGCTGCCGCCATGCGGTCCTGGTGGCGCGCCTGAGCCTCGAGCCGCCGTCGCTCGGTGACCTCCTCAACGACCCACACCATGCCTGCGCCGGCACTGGTACCGTCAACCGGGAAGAGTCGGTGTCTGAAAAAGCGGCCCTCCACCTCGTGCTCCTCGGAACATACCCCTCCGCTCCTGCCCCCGAGCGCCGTCCAGACGGCGGCCGGCGAACGGCCGCCATAGGGCCACTTAGGACAGGAGGAACACCCTGGCACGGTGAGCGCGTCAACGGCTGCGAGCTGGCCGTCTTGCCCGCTGGCCAGCCGGCAGTCGTCCGCACGCATCGCCCGATTGCAGGCCACCGGCTTGCCCGCCGCATCGAAGAGCACGATGCTGTCCTGGATGCTGTCGATCACCGCCTGCAGTCGGCCCTGTGCCCGGCGCACCGCGGCCTGCCGCGAACGCAAATCCTCCATCACCCCCGAGACGAAAAACACCGCCGTACCCATCATCAGCAGGCAGATGCCGGCAAGGGCGAGCACGTAGATGGGATCTGCGGCCAGCGTCGCGGTCAGCTCCGGGCTCCGTGCCACTAGGCGTAACGGATGGTGGGAGAACACCCGGAACAGCTCGCCAAAGGCCATGGCCTTGAAGAGCAAACAGGCGCTGCCGGCCACCCAGAAGCTCTGGCGACGAGGCAGCAGCATCGCGGCCAGGATGGCGTGCACGACGTAGAGCACCACCAGCGGGTTACCCACACCGCCGGCAAAGTGCAGCAGCCCGGTCAGGGCCACTAGATCGACAAAGATCTGCACGGCAATACCGCGGGAGCTGGCAGGCCTGGCCTTGACCGCTGCGGTGAAAGCCGCGTTGGCGGCCGCCAGCAGCACCGCGATCAGATAGAGAGGCCGGGCATCCTCCAGCGCACCGAGAGCCGCCGCCGCGCCGATGCTCGCCACCACGACCACAATGGCGACCCAGCGCAGGCGCACCAGGCGTGCTGCGGCTGTAACCTCGTGCCGCCCCTTGTCCTCCGCCGGCACCTCAATTGCCGCTTCGGAGGACGATACCAGAGTCTGCACCTGACTCGACCAAGCCATAGCTGCCGTTCCGTTGTCGAAGCTTCTCGAACAACTGTTCTCTACTGCACGATTCAATAATGCACGATTCATGCCAGCGCTGCTCACACGGTCGCGCCGGCTCGGATCAGAACCCTGCGGCCTCCGGGTGGGAAGATCTACTCGCCTCCAGAGCGAACCGGTCGCTGCCGGACCGTGGCGTCGGACATTACCTCCGCACGGAGGGGACCGGCGGCGAGGTGGCAGTGGAGGCAGGCGAGATTGCAGCGGTAGCCAAGATTCACCGCTACTCGAACGGTCGATGTCATTCTTTAGATTCGCGCAGAGGGACGGGGAGCACAATCAAAAGATACTACGAGCGATGTATATATTATAAGCTCAATTACAGGCGTGATGAGGAACGCGGGTATTACGGACAACAGGGTGTGTCATAAGTGGATGATAGGGTGTGGCTAAGAAGCTGGGGGTACTGATGCAGGGCTTGGAGAAGATTTTTCTCGACCGCGAGGCGCTGACCGAGTTCGTCGACAGGCTGTGGGATGAGCCCGTGTGGAGTTGGAAAGAGCGCAGGGACCGTCCCATCATCGGCGGCGGTGACTTCGCCCTGCTCCCCCGGCGCTGCGAAGGCGCCGAGAGGTGACGGCGCCGGAGTCGCACTTCGAGCCGAAGCCCCCCGAGGCTTTCGACTTCGAAGATATCCTTTATGCCAAGTCCGACGGGGTGGCTCGCGTCACCATCAACCGCCCCGAGGTCTACAACGCCTACCGCACCCCTACCTTGCGAGAGCTTTCCTCCGCCTTCGAAGATGCCGCCTACGACGATGCCGTGGCGGTGGTGGTCTTTACCGGCGCCGGGGAGAAGGCCTTCTGCACCGGCGGTGACGTCAAGGAGTACGCCTCCACCTACACCCGCCGGCCGCGCGACTACTGGAAGTGGATGGGGCTGTTCATCGACACCGTCGATCGGCTGCGCCACATGGGCAAGCCGAC
>JBHHYG010000279.1:0-4693 GCA_046757445.1 Acidobacteriota bacterium | reverse complement strand
TCATCGCCTGCCATTGCGCTCGCGCAGCCGCGAGCCGTTGAGATATGCGGGCTAGTCCGCTTCTCTCATCGCACTCCTACTGCGGGCTCTAGCCCGATGCGGCTTGTCGGCGCGGTCCCGACCCCGCTCCCGCCACCAAGCGAGATGAGAAATGCGGGCCTGTTCGGAGAAATCGGTTTTCAAAATGTTCACTCTCGATTATTCTCCCGATCGAGTCCTATCCACCCGTCAAGTAGCGCCTGCTTGCAGCGTGCTTTTCCCCTGGAGGTGGCCATGGTCTATTTGACCGCCCTGTGGCTCCCGGTCGTCCTGTCGGCCGTCATCGTCTTTATCGCCAGCGCCATCATTCACATGGCGCTGCCGTTTCACAAAAATGACTACGCCAAGCTTCCCGGCGAGGACAACCTGCTCGAGGCGATGCGCAAGGAGGGTGTCGGCCGCGGCGACTACGTTTTCCCTTGTGCCGGCTCGCACAAGGCGCTGCAGACGCCCGAGATGCAGGAGAAGTGCAAGCGGGGGCCGGTCGGCTTCATGACCGTCGTTCCCAGCGGCGTGCCGAGGATGGGCAAGAGCTTGACGATCTGGTTCATCTACTTGCTGGTGATGAGCTTCTTCGTCGCCTACCTGACCGGACGCACCCTGGGTGCCGGCAGCGAGTACCTGGCCGTCTTTCGCGTCGCCGGCACCGTCGCCTTCCTCGGCTATGCCGGCGCCCACGCCAGCGGCTCGATCTGGCTGGGGCGCCGCTGGAGCACGACGATCAAGAGCATTGTCGATGGCCTGGTGTACGGGCTGCTGACCGCCGGCACCTTCGGCTGGCTGTGGCCGCGCTGAGGCAAACGGGCCAGGCTAGCTAATCACCGGCGGCCATCAGACTTCATCGAGTGGGCTGCGGGCCGCGGGGAGATTTGTCGCCCCAGAGCAGATTCGGAGCTATGGTGAAAAGAGTGTGTTGACGAAGGGATAGTAGGGCCTTACTATGTCAATATGGCCATACCAAAGATCAAGTCGACCTACTCTCTCGATGTGGAGACGGTAGAGGCGCTCGAGCAGATGGCGAGGCGCTGGAAGGTTTCGAAGTCGGAGGCGCTACGCCGGGCCATCCGGGCTGCTGCAGGGCAGGGCCCCGAGGAAGCAGCGGGTGCCCTTCGGGCTCTCGAGGCGCTGCAGCAATCCCTCGAGTTGAGCACGGATGGGGCGCGCCGATGGGAGCGGCGCACGGGCGCCGAGCGCCGCGCTTCGTCGCAACGGCTCGAAGCCTGACCGCGATGGTACATCTCGATACCAGCTTCCTCATCCGGGCGCTGGTTCCCGATTCCGAGCAGGACGTCAGGCTGCGCGGCTGGCTGCGGGCCGGAGAGCCCCTGGCCATGAGCGCCATCGGTTGGGCGGAGTTCCTCTGCGGTCCCATCGAGGAGCATCACCTCGAGCTCGTGGCGAGGTTCCTGCCCGAGCGGGTTCCCTTCCTCGACGACCACGCCACTCTGGCGGCACGGCTGTTCAACCTGACCGGCCGTCGCCGTGGCTCGCTCATGGACTGCATGATCGCTGCCACGGCGGTGCGGGCGGCGGCGCTCCTGGCGACCGCCAACCCGAGGGATTTCAGCCGCTTCGAGTCGGCCGGCCTGAGGATGATCCCCGGCGGAGTAAGATAGGCAGAGCTGCGGACGGGGGAGAGGGTCATGCTAGGCTTATACAGCGGCAACGAGATGCTGGTGCGGGGGGCGCTGGAAGCGGGATGCCGCTTCTTCGCCGGCTACCCGATCAGCCCCGCCACGCCGATTCTGGTGGGAATGCTGCGCGAGCTGCCGCAGTGGGACGGTGTGGGCATCGAGGCGGAGGACGAGATCGCCGCCATCGGCTTCTGCATCGGCGCCTCGCTGGCCGGAAGCAAAGCGATGACCGCCACCTCGGGGCCGGGTATCAGCTTGTACAGCGAGAACATCGGCCTGGCCATCGCCGCCGAGGTGCCGCTGGTGATCGTCGATGTGCAGCGCCAGGGGCCAGCCACGGGCTCGGCCACCCAGACATCGCAGGGAGACGTCCAGTTCATTCGCTGGGTCACCTCCGGTGGCATGCCGGCGGTGGCTCTCTGTCCCACCACCGCCGCCGAGTGCTACACCCTGACCATCGAGGCGTTCAACCTTGCTGAGCGGCTGCGGGCACCGGTCTTCCTGCTCAGCGACAAGGAAGTGGCGATGACCAAGGAGCGGGTGGATCTCGAGACGCTGGAGGCGCCCGCCGTGGAAGAGAGGACTCTAGCGCCCGGCGGACAGGAGGAAACCTACCGCTTCGGGGAGCCGCAGGATGTGCCGGCGATGACCCTGTTCGACGGTACGGGTCTGGCACGCTACACCACCTCGACGCATGATGAGCGTGCCTACCTGACCTCCGACGCCGAGACCATCCAACGCTTCATCGACCATCTGGAGCGCAAGATCAGCGACCGCGCCGAGGAGCTCGAGCGGGTCTGCTGGGATCCCCAGGAAGGTTCCCCCGACCTGATGGTGAGCTACGGCAGCACGGCACGCTCGGCGCGGGAAGCGGTGCAGTCGGCCCGTGAGGGCGGACGTCAGATCTCGCACCTGGTGATCCACTCGGTCTGGCCGCTGCCCGAGCGGGCGCTGGTGCGGGCCCTCGAGGGTGTCGAGCGGGTGATCGTGCCAGAGATGAACCTGGGGCTGTACCGCCGGGAGATCGAGCGCGCCGTCGGCGGTCGAGCCGAGGTGGTGGGTGTCAACCGCATGGATACCAAGCTGATCACCCCCGAGCAGATTCTCGAGGAGGCGGGTCTTGTGTGAACTGCCGGTGGACGGCAGGGCTGTCGCCAGTTGCCGGCAACGGGGTATGGTGAGTTGTCCGCTTTAGGGGGAGCGAAGCTGCCATGAACTATCTCGACGAATCGATGGCGCTGCCGTTTTGTCCCGGTTGCGGCCACAGCCACATCCTGCCGGTCATCGACGAGGCGCTGCGCCAGCTAGAGCTCGATCCCCGTATGGTGGTGCTGGTCTCCGATATCGGCTGTGTGGGGCTTTCCGACCAGCATTTCACCACCAGCGCCATGCACGGCCTGCACGGGCGCTCGTTCACCTACGCCACCGGCATGAAGCTGGCCAATCCAGAGCTCGAGGTCATCGTTCTGATCGGCGACGGCGGCTGCGGCATCGGTGCCGCGCATCTGGTCCACGCGGCGCGCCGCAACATCGGCATCAAGGTGATCGTCTTCAACAACTTCAACTTCGGCATGACCGGCGGCCAGCACTCGGTGACCACGCCTGCCGGCTCTCTGACCGCGACGAGCAAACAGGGCCACCTGGAGGCGCCGCTCGACATCTGCGGCACCATCGCCCCGTCGCGGCCGGCCTTCGTCGCCCGCACCTCCACCTACGACCCCGATTTTGCCGACCTCATGACCCAGGCGATCGCCGCCGACGGCTTCGCGCTCCTCGACATCTGGGAGCTATGCAGCGCCTACTTCGGCCCGGCCAATCGTCTCAACCGCAAGAAGATGACTGGCTGGATGGAGGAGCTGCAGATGCCGCCGGGGATCCTCAGCAACGGCGACAGGCCCGAGTATGCCAAGGCGCTGTGGGCACAGGGGAATGGCGCCGAGGCCGCCGCCAAGGCCGGCAACGGCGGCATCCCCGGGTTCGAGCCGCGCTTCCAGAGCTCTCTGGCTGCCAAGATCTCGATCTTCCTCGCCGGCAACGCCGGCCAGCGGGTGCAGTCGGCCGGCGACGTGCTGGCCAGAGCCGCCGTCGGCAGCCGCTTGTTCGCCACCCAAAAGGGTAGCTATCCGGTGACCATCAAGACCGGTTACTCGCTGGCCGAGCTGGTGTTGAGCCCGCAGCCCATCGGCTGCAGCGACGGTGGAACGCCTGACTTCGCCGTGGCTACGGGCGTCGACGGGGTGCAGATGTCGCGGGCGCGGCTGGCGAGTATGGGGCCTGAAAGTTTGGTGATCGTCGACGATCCATTGCCCGAGTTCGAGACCGGCGCCGAGGTGCGCCGCCTTGCCTTGAGCGAGGCGGCCAAGAGCATCGACCGGGCCGGCCTGGTGAGCGTCGGCTTGGGCGTCTTGCTGTCGACGGCGAAGCTACTGCCGCAGGAAGCCTTGGAGTGGGCCGCCGAGCAGCGCTTCGGGGCGCAGATCGCGGAGAAGGTCGTGGCTTGTATGCGCGCCGGCTTCGAGCTGGGGACGGGCGGCTAGGCCGAGTGTTCCTCACGGCGGTTGTTCCAGCCTGGCCTGGCAGGTGACGCCGGCGCAGCCGCGTGCCGGTGACAATCTCTGACTAGTTCCTGATTTCGCGAGGAGGCATGAGACCATGCGGGTGAACGTTGGAATCGTCGCCGCCCTGGCACTGCTGCTGGCGGCCCAGGGCGAGGAGTCGATAGGCCAGACGGTGCAGCCGTTTGAGCGCTCCAGCAACGAGATCTACTCCCCGAAGCTGTTCGCGGGGCTTTCCTATCGCATGGTGGGGCCCTCCCGCGGCGGGCGCGTCACCGCCGTGGCCGGCCACCGCGCCCAGCCGTCGACCTTCTACATGGGGGCCACCGGTGGCGGCGTCTGGAAGACCACCGACTTCGGCCAGAGCTGGTATCCGATCTCCGACGGCTACTTCGCCACCGGCTCGATCGGTGCCATCCGGGTGGCCGATTCGGATCCCGACATCGTCTACGTGGCGACCGGCTC
>JBHHYG010000278.1:0-4704 GCA_046757445.1 Acidobacteriota bacterium | reverse complement strand
CAGACGCACGCCTCTCCGCCACCGTAGCAGACTGCCGTTGAGATATGCAGGCTAGCTCTGCTCCTGGCGCTCGTCGTAGCTGTGGCGACGTGGGTTCTTGGCGGCATTCTCTTCTACCTACTCGACGTGCTTCGTGGAAACGCAGACAGCACTCTACAGCGGATCGCTCGAGAGTTGTTTGTGCCCGGGCTAGCTGGCTACCTTGCCATGCTCGCTGTTGCAAGGGCCCTGGACCGGTACATCCCTGCGCTTGTATTCGGCGGCTTCGTGACGATCGTCGGGATACTGCTTGGCGCGTACCTCGCGCTTTGGTGGGTAGCTGCCGAAGTAGCCGCGGACCAAGCTGAACTCACGACGTGGGAGAGGTATTTACCCATTTTCTCGTTCTTGTGCACTCTAGCTGGAGCTTTGTACGGTTATCGAGAGGAGATGACGCCCGGTGGCTAGTAGCCTACGAGCGTTATGCCCGCTAACCAGCGGCAGGAGCTGACGGGCGCTGCCGCGCCCGCAGCTCAGCCGCCGTTATGCGCACTTGTGGGTGACGCGTGGTGTAGGAGAGAATCCAGGCAGATGCGGGAGGAAAGCATGCTTCAACCGGTCGCGGTAAGAGCTCAAGAGGGCTACCGACTCTGGATTCGTTACGAAGACGGTACGGAAGGTGCGGTGGACGTTTCCGATCTTGCAGGGCGCGGGGTCTTCGAAGCCTGGGAGGATCGTAGCGTTTTCGAAGCGGTCCGGATCAGCGAGAGCGGTTCGATCGAGTGGCCCGGCGGGCTTGATCTGTGTGCGGATGCCGTTTACATGCGGCTCACAGGAAAGTCACCGGAGGAGGTGTTTCCGAAGCTCAGCGCAGCAGGCGTGGATGCCTGAGCTTAGCCGCTTCTACGGCATCGTCATCAAGATGTACTTCGACGATCATCGTCCTCAACACTTCCATGCCGAGTATGGCGAGCACGAGGCGGTCATCAACATCGGGACGCTCGCCGTGATCGCTGGCCATCTCCCTCCCCGGGCCATGGGGTTAGTAAGCGAGTGGGCGTCCTTGCACCAAACCGAGCTAATGGCTGCCTGGCAGAGCGCTGAGAGCCTAGAACCGGTCGGCAAGATTGATCCCCTACCTTAACCGAGGAGCTGAGGGCGCATAACCTGCCGCAGGAGCTGCCGAGCGCTTCGCGCTCGCAGCTCAGCGGCTGAGCCGTTATGCGCATCTGGAACGTGCTGTCTGTGAGGCTGAGGCAACATCTCCCGTGAAGCGGCATGACATGCTAGCCTTTAGGCATGAATGCACGCGTCGAAGATCTGCTGAACGAAGCGATGGAACTCGACCCAGGGGATCGCGCCGACTTAGCGGGGCGGCTGCTCCACACGCTTGAGCCCGTGGATCCCGGGGTCGAGAAAGCCTGGCGTGCGGAGATCCAGAAGCGAATCGAAGAACTGGATTCGGGCGCTGTGAAGCCGGTGAGCTCCGAAGAAGCTAGGAAGCGGATCTTCCGGCTTCCGAATGCCAGCTCCGACGTATAGGTTCCACCCGGACGCCGTCCGTGAGGCGGAGGGGGCACGCGATTGGTATGCGGAACGAAGCCTTCGCGCCGCCGCCGGGTTTCTTGAAGAGCTAGATCGAGGAATTGTTTCGGTCGTCGAAGCGCCAGAACGGTGGCCGCAGTATTTGCATGGCGCGCGTCGCTACGTACTTCAGCGATTCCCGTTTCTTGTCGTCTATCGCGTCGTCAACGAGGTTGTTGAGATTATTGCCGTCGCGCATGGCAGGCGGAGGCCTGGTTATTGGAAGAAGCGGTGAGGTTCGTTCTCAGGAGCGCATAACCCGCGGTAGGAGCTGTCGGTCGCCTGCGGCGCCCGCAGCTCAACCGCCGGGCCGTAGATGCGCTGGTAAGCGTCGTCGCAAGCTTGCAGGGTGGGTAAGAGCCCCTTGATCCCAAAACGGGAGCGATGTAGCATTGGTCGATGCGAACCATCGCGCGGCGGACGCTCAGAGAATTCTGGCGGAAGCATCGCGATGCTGGGCAGCCCTTGCGTGCGTGGTTTGCGGAAGCAAGGAGCGCCGACTGGAACAGACCTGCGGATGTCAACGCGAGGTATCGATCTGCCAGCTTTGTAGGAAATGATCGCGTCGTCTTCAACATCGGTGGGAACAAGTATCGACTCGTTGTGGCTATTCGGTACGACATTGGCATCGTGTTCATCCGGTTCATCGGGACGCACAGGCAGTACGACAAGATCGACCCGGCATCGGTGTAGGAGTAGATCATGAAGGTCCGACCGATTAGAACGAAGGGAGACTACAAAGCTGCCCTGGAGCAGATCGAGGTCCTATGGGACCCTGCGTCAGGTTCGGAAGACGCCGATACGTTGGAAGTGCTCAGCACGATAGTCGAGGCGTACGAGGACGAGCACATCGACATTCCACCACCCGATCCGATCGAGGCGATTCTGTTCCGTCTCGAGCAAAGCGAAATGACGCGGCGTGACCTTCAGAAGATCTTGGGAGTTGGCCGTGGACGGGTCTCGGAGGTGCTTAGTCGGAAACGAGGTCTTTCCCTCGGGATGATTCGGAAGCTGGTAGTCAAGCTGAACATCCCTGCGGAGACGTTGATTCAGCCGACACGCCAGCGCATCTAACCATCGCTAGGTGCGCCGTGAAAGGTCCTGATGACTAACCGGTGGAAGTCCGGTCGTGGTAATCGCCAGAGAGCCACGTAGCAGGCCGCCACTGCTTCTGGGTGACCGGGGGTGGTGAAGCGCGGTATCCCCCTGAGGAAGGGGAGCAACCCGGCAGTCCGTACCATCAAGGGAATCCTGCAGCGTCGACATGTTAGCCCCGCAAGGGGAACAAGCGGGAGCCGAGCGTTTCTAGCGATCGCGAAGGCCACGGAAGGGGTGAAGACTCTGGAAGTGCAGCCCCGAAGAACCCGCCGGCGTAGAGGGAGCGGAATGTCGGGAGGAGCCGTCAGGGCAACACGGGAGACCTCATGGGGTCGCGGGTCCACAGCCCGCGACAGGCCGGGTATAAGCACGTTGTGGCGAAGTCCTGGCCGATGCCCCGTGAGGAGTCGGAGGGGGAGGTAGTACCGATGAAGGCGCGGACAACACAACCGGCCGGAGGGAAGCTCCCCTGCTTCAACCAGGTCGAGCGGGGAGGGAAGTGACGGTGCATGCCCGCAAGGGCCAACAACACCCAGTAGAAAAGTCACGAGAACTCCAGCGCCGACTGTATCTTGCGGCCAAGAGGAGTGGGACCCGGCGGTTCCACGCTCTGTACGACCGCATCGTCCGGCCCGATGTGCTGTGGCGGGCCTGGGTGGAGGTGCGAGCTAACGGGGGAAGCCCCGGAGTCGATGGCGTGAGCATCGAGGATGTGGAGCGCCAGGGCGTCGAGGCCTACCTTGAGCAGCTCGCCGAGGACCTGAAGGCGCAGAGGTATCGCCCCAGCCCTGTGCTGCGGGTGGAGATCCCCAAGCCCGATGGTCGTAAGCGCCCGTTGGGGATCCCGACTGTTCGCGATCGGGTGGTCCAGCAGGCGTGCAAGATCGTCATCGAGCCGCTGTTCGAGGCGAACTTCCTGCCGTGCTCGCACGGGTATCGGCCCAAGCGCAGCGCGGGGCAGGCAGTGCTGGCGGTCAAGGAGGCATTGGTGTGGCGCTGGTGGGTTCTCGATGCCGACATCGAGGGCTTCTTTGACAGCGTGGACCACGGGGTGCTGATGGGCCTCGTGCGGCGACGTATCAGCGATCGCCGGGTGCTGAAGCTGATCGGTCAGTGGCTGCGTGCGGGGGTGGTCGTCGACGGGCGGCGGCAACGGACGCGGTGTGGCGTTCCGCAGGGCGGGGTGATCTCGCCCCTGCTGTCCAACATCTACCTGCACACGCTGGACCGATGGTGGCAGGATCGTCACGCTGGCGTTGGCCAGCTTTATCGCTACTGCGACGACTTCGTGATCGTCTGCCGCAGCCGGGCGGCTGCGGAGCAGGCCGGCGATCTCGTGGCTGGTTTCCTGGGGCGGTTGAAGCTGACCCTGCATTCGCAGAAGACCCGCGTGGTCGACATGGGGAGCGGGGGCTTCGACTTCCTCGGGTTCCACTTCCACAAGCTGCCGTCCAAGCGGACGGGTCGTCGGGTACCCTACGCGTGGCCCAGCCAGAAGGCGATGAAGGCGGTGCGGGAGAAGATCCGCCAGCAGACCGAACGGACCCGCTTGCGGGTGGAGCTCGGAGAACTGGTGGGTGCTCTCAACCGGATCATTCGCGGCTGGCGGGCCTACTACTCGATCGGGAACTCCACGAAGAAGCTGGCGGACCTTGACCGGTACGTACGGCTTCGGTTGTGGCGTTTCCTGAAGAAGCGGCAGGGACCGCGCGGCCGGTTGCGCCCGGAGGCGTTCGTGGAATGGGAGCGACGAAGCGGCCTGACGTACTTCTACCCAACCGGGCGGCGGGCGTTGCAGACTTGCACGCCGCAAGGTGAAGGTTGTCGGAAAGCCGTATGAGGGAGAACCTCACGTACGGTTTGATGTGGCGGGGGGTGGAAACCAGGACTCTGTCCCAGGCGCCACCCCTCCACCCTACCACCTGACAGTCGCCTTCGGCGCCCGCAGGTGAAGCGCGGAACCGTTAGCGGGACAGGACAGAGTTGCTGCTAGAGGTTGTAATGGCATTGAGCAAAACGCTGGAGCAGGTGCAGACGCTCGTG
>JBHHYG010000277.1:0-4739 GCA_046757445.1 Acidobacteriota bacterium | reverse complement strand
CTGGCGACCTTCAAGGAGAGCGTTCCCAACGGGACCAAGGTGCGTTGACCCTCGCGCCCGCGCAGCCGCGAGCCGTTGAGAAGTTCGGGCTAGCCCTCGTCGACTCGCACGCCCACCTGGGAGAGCCGGACTTCGACCTAGATCGTACGGAGGTGCTGCGACGAGCCCGGCAGAGCGGTGTCGAGGCAGTGGTAGTGGTCGGTAACGACACCGAAAGCAGCCGGCGCGCGGTGCAGGTGGCCGACCGGGTGTGGGCGGCTGCGGCCGAGCAACTCTCCTTGCGCCGGCGCCCGCCGCCACCGGATCCCCAGAGCCTGCCGATGCACTCTCGGCGGGCGCTGCCATCCCGACAGCCATGCTGCCGTCGCTCTATGCCACGGCCGGCATCGCCCCCCACCATGTCGATGAGGTCGACGACGACGCCCTCGAGCGCGTCGAGGCGTTGCTGGCCCTCGAGAGTGTGGTCGCGGTCGGCGAGATCGGCCTCGATTACCACTACGACCTGCCGCGCCAAGCCCAGCGTCGGCTCTTCGGTCGCCAGCTGGAATGGGCGCTGGGACGAGACCTGCCGGTGGTGGTGCACTCACGAGAGGCGGCGGAGGATGTCGTTGCCATGCTGCGGGAATACGCTGGTGGCGATTCCGCTCCCGATGCCGGCGCGGATCGGGACGCGGCGCCGCTACGGGGGGTGATCCACTGCTTCACCGAGAGCGGCAAGATGGCTGAAGAGGTGATCGAGTTGGGCTTTTACCTTTCCTTTGCCGGCATCCTCACCTTCCACAACGCCGCCGAGCTACGCCAGACGGCAGCCAGGGTGCCGCTGGAGAAAATGCTGATCGAGACCGACAGCCCTTTCTTGGCGCCGGCTCCGCACCGCGGCCACCGCAACGAGCCCGCCTACGTCGGGGAGGTGGCGCGGGCACTGGCCGAGCTCCACGGCCGGCCACTGCAGGAAGTTGCCGCGATCACCGCCGCCAACGCCCGCGAGCTGTTCGGGCTGCAGACTTGATAGGCGCTACCGACCTTGTCAGGGCTTGACGGCGGTACCCATCACCTCGAAATGGCCGCCGCGCAACAACGGTCCGGAGCCAACGAAGGCGCGCGCGGGGAAGTGCTCTTTGAAATAGGTTCGATAGACAGCGTTGAACCGATCGTACAGAGAGAGGTCGGGGCAAAAGACTTGCACCGAGACCAGATCGTCCATCGTCATGCCGACCATCTCGAGTCGTGGTTTCATGTTGTCCAGGACGTTTCGTACTTCCTGCTCGATCTCCGCCGGTGGAGCTCCGGTGGCGGGGTCGACGCCGATGGCGCCGGCGAGATACAGGGTATCGCCGGCCCGGACAGCATTGCTGTACGGCAAGTCATCGCTCCGTCCCGGCACCCTGATATAGCGGTTGCCCGGAGAGACCTGGGGCATACCAACGGCCACCAGTGCGAGCATCGACGCCACCCCGCCAACGATCAGTGCAAGACGCCATCGCTTCATGCGTGCCTCCTCGGTTTTGGGTGTCACCGGAAGATTCCGGTGGGCCGAAAGCCTTGCAAGGCTAACAGAGTGGCAGCCTCTCAGTCCGCGCGCTGAAGTCGCGGCGGCAACTGCCAGGGGCCGCGAAGCTGCTCGACGAGGTGGGCTACCTGCAACATGCGCCGTTCACGGAAGGCGGGGGCGATGATCTGCAAGCCGATCGGCCGTCCCTCAGCGTCGAGGCCGCAGGGCACCGAGGTAGCAGGTAGGCCGGTGAGGTTGGCGGTGACGGTAAAGACGTCGCTCAGATACATGGCGAGAGGATCGCCGGCTTTTTCTCCGAGGCCGAATGCGGTCGTCGGCGTGGTGGGCCCGACCACTGCGTCCACCGACGAGAAGGCCTCGGCGAAGTCCGCCCGCAGCAGCGTCCGCACCTTTTGGGCGTGGCAGTAGTAATCATCGTAGTAACCGGCGCAGAGCACGAAAGTGCCGAGCAGAATGCGACGCTTGACCTCTGCACCGAATCCTTCGCTGCGGGTGCGCGCGAACATTTCCTCGAGATCCCCGGGGTCCTTGGTCCGGTAGCCGAAGCGAACGCCATCGTAGCGGGCCAGGTTGGCGGAGGCCTCAGCGGTGGCGATGACGTAGTAGGTGGCGACGGCGTACTGGTGGTGGGGTAGGCGGATCGGCTCGAGGCTGACGCCGGCGGCCTCGAGTTCCGACAGGATCGCTTGCACCTCGTTGCGCACTTCCTCGTCGAGGCCCTCGGCAAACCATTCCTCCGGCACTCCGAGGGTGAAGGAGGTGGGCTCCGCCTCGAGTTGGTCGGCGAACGGGTGCACCGGCTGGTCGGCGCTCGTCGAGTCGCAAGGATCGAGGCCGGCGATGGCGGTCAGCAGCAACGCCGCATCTTCCACCGTGCGGGCCAGCGGTCCGATCTGATCGAGCGACGAGGCGAAGGCCACCAGGCCGTAACGGGAGACGCGGCCGTAGGTCGGCTTCAGCCCCACCACCCCACAAAAAGCGGCGGGCTGGCGGATCGAGCCGCCGGTGTCCGAACCCAGGGCGGCGAGCACCTGGCCGCTGGCCACGGCCGCCGCCGCGCCGCCACTGCTGCCGCCCGGAACCCGGCTGGGGTCCCAGGGGTTGACGGTCTGGCGAAAGGCCGAGTTCTCGGTCGATGAGCCCATGGCGAACTCGTCGAGGTTGGTGGTGCCGATGCAGACGGCACCGGCCGACTCGAGACGCTCGACGGCGGTGGCGGTGTAGGGGGCGACGAAAGGCTCGAGGATGCGAGAGCCGGCGGTGGTGTGCTGTCCCCGCACACAGAGGTTGTCCTTGAGGGCCACTGGAACCCCGGCCAGCGGCGCCCTCCTGCCCTCGGGATCCGCATCGAGGGCGGCAGCGCGCTTCAGGGCACGATCGGCGTGCACGTCGAGGAAGGCCCCGACCTCGGCGTCCCGTGCGGCGATCGCCTCGAGTGCCGCCTCGGTGAGCTCGGTAGCGCTCAGTCTACCCTCGGCGACGGCACTGGCAGCGGTGGCGCAGGTGAGCTGGTCGAGGTCCGTCGCCATCAGTCGGGCAGAACCTTGGGGACGACGAAGTAGGCGGCCTCGGTTTCCGGCGCGTTGGCCATCGCTTCCTCCTGGAGAAGAGACGGCCGCGGCGTGTCGGGGCGGCTGACGTTGCAGATGTCGATGACGTGTTTGGTGGGAAGGATGTCGGTAACGTCCACTTGGCGGAGCTGTTCGACGTACTCGAGAATGCGGCCGAGCTCGTCGGCCATGAGCCTGCGTTCGTCCTCATCGAGGCACAGCTTGGCCAGGGAAGCGACGTGATCTACGACTTTGGAGTCGACGCTCATCGACCTCAGAGGCTCTGGCCGAAAAACTCTGCCAGCAGGGCGAGGTCGAAGCCATCGACGATGTCGTCGCCGTTGATATCGGCTGCGGCATCGAATCGGGGCCTGCCCTTCTTGCTGCCGAAGGCTGCGTTCAGCCGCATCAGGTCGAGGTCGTCGACCTGGCCCGAGCCGTCCAGGTCGCCTCGGTTGGTCAGCGCGACCACAACCGGTCTGATGGCTTCGAACCAGGCTTCGCCCAGCCGCGCGTAACCTTCCTCGTTGGGATGTACTTTGTTGGAGAACAGTGAAGGATCGTTGTCGAGAGGCGTATGTAGGTCAACGAGCACCGCTCCGGTCTTGTCGGCGACGCTGGGAAGCATTTCGTTCACTTTGTCCGTGCGGGCGTTGAAGGGGCCGCCGAAACCGTCGAGCGGCTGGGAGCGGGCCGGCAGCAAGCCGAGGAAGACGAGCACTCCCTCCTTCTCGTCGAGCGCCCGTTTGACGATATTTCGCAGGTTGAAGGTGATGGTTTCGGCGTCGACCAAAAGGGTGACGTCGTTGGTTCCTTCGAGGATCTGGATGGCGCCCGGGTCGGTGCTGTTGACGGCGCTGCTGATGCGGTCGAGGCCGGCAGCAGTGGTCTCACCATCGACTCCCTGGTTAGGCACGCTGACCGGTCCCAGAACCGATCGCATCTTCTTCCGCAGCGGTGCTCGGTAACCGGGAGTGGAGATTTCGTTGGGGCCGTCGATGACGATTCCGTCGGTGATGCTGTCGCCGAAGGCCGTGAAAGCGTGGGGGATAGAAGCCGATGCCGCTCCCATTGTGGTCCTGAAGACGCCGGGGCCGGCAGAGATAGCGGCCGTTGGGCGGATGGATTCTGACAGGAGGATGGTGATGCCGGTCGCTCCAGCTTCGATGCCGGTGTGAGCCTCGGCGACCTCGAGGCTGCCGTCGCCGGCGGTCCAGGCCATGAGCAGGCGACCATCCCTCGCCGCCGTGGCGGCGCCCGGCGAGCCGCCGGTCTCCGCCAGGTCGGACTGCGGTCCCCAACCCGCGGACCCCCTCACCGCCGATCGCAACAGCCTGCCCGGCGCGGCGCTCGGCTTGGGCGCGCTCCAGACTACCGCCGGCCCGCTGGCCGTGCCCATGGCCACCGGCTGCACGCCCGGCTCGGGGCTCAGCTGCACGGCGCGCTCCCAGCCGTTCGCCGGGCCGCGAGATCGAGCCATGATCACGTAGCCGGAGGGTGCAAAAGCGCTCCAGGCAACAAGGGTCGTGCCGTTACTGTGCGTCACCGATGGGGTGATGTCCGGCACGGAATTGGCGCTCAGCGCTGTCGGTGCGGTCCATCGCCCGGCCCGGCGAGCGGTCATCCAGATCTCGGCGTCAACGCCATCGCTCGCCGCCCACACCACCACCGGCATG
>JBHHYG010000276.1:0-4750 GCA_046757445.1 Acidobacteriota bacterium | reverse complement strand
GGCAGGGCCAGGTCCGCGCCAGTCCTCCGCCGCAGGTTACTGGCAATCCGTTAGGCGTCCCGAGCGAGGACTGCACATGAATCAGGAATCTTGATGACCGCTGACTCCAAAGGCCGCGACCTCTTCATCGTCGACAACAGCGTGTCCGGCTGGACCGGGCTCCGCTACCTCGAAGAGTGGTCTGGCATCGCCAAGTCGTTCGACATCGCCACCGGCTACTTCGAGATCGGCGCACTCCTGGCCCTCGATGGCAAGTGGCAACCACTCGACAAGATCCGGATCCTGATGGGTGCGGAGACGACGCAGCGCACGCGCAAGGCGCTGCTCGAAGCCGTACGCGCGCGTGCGGTTCAGATCCTGGACGGAAGCATCGAGGCCGACAAGAACGCCAACCCTTTCCTTCACGGCGTTCCGGCCATTCTCGAGGCCCTCCGCTCCGGCCAGATCGAATGTCGCGTCTACGACAAGGACAAGTTTCACGCCAAGGCGTACATCACGCACGCCAAGCTGGAGGTCGTCGGCGCCCAGGCTCTGGTCGGTTCCAGCAACTTCACGGCCCCCGGCCTCACCAAGAACATCGAGCTCAACATCCAGGTCCAGAGCGCACGCGAGGTTGCGCAGCTTCAGGAGTGGTTCGAGACCCACTGGAACGACGCGACCGAGGTGACCGATGCCGTCATCGAGACGATCTCGCGACATACACACGCCTACATGCCGTTCGACGTCTATGCGAAGGCGCTGCAGGAGTTCTTCCGCGGTCACGAGCTGACCGCGAGCGAGTGGGACGAGACCCGTTCGAAGATGTTCCCGCGCGTCGATCGATACCAGAAAGAGGCGTACTGGGCACTGATGAAGATCGCGCGCCAGCATGGCGGGGCCTTCCTGTGCGACGGCGTCGGTCTCGGCAAGACCTTCGTCGGCCTCATGCTGATCGAGCGATTGATCCTCCACGAGGGCAAGCGCGTCGTCCTGTTCGCTCCCAAGGCGACCAAGGAAGGCGTGTGGGAGCCGCATCTGCGGGAGTGGCTCCCCCACATCGGCGGCGTCGGCGGCGGCGCCGACTTCAGCAACCTCGCGGTCTTCAGCCACACGGACCTCGGGCGCAAGGGCGACTTCCCGGAGCGCTTCCGCCGTATCGCCGAGCTCGCCGATGTCGTTCTCATCGACGAGGCCCACCACTTCCGCAACCCGGGCACGGTGGGCAGCGAGGAGGATGGCAAGGAGCCCTCGCGTTACTACCGACTCTATGAGCTGCTGGGCAGCTCCGAGCGACCGAAGACGGTCTTCATGCTCACGGCCACGCCCATCAACAATCGGCTCAGCGACTTCCGGCACATGGCCGAGCTGTTCACACGGAGGGACGAGACGTACTTCGCGCGGACGCTGGGGGTCAACAACCTGCGAGCACACTTCAATCAGATGGAGAAGGCGCTCCGCAGCAGTGTCGGGCACGAGCCGACCGACGTCGCCGAGCACATGACCGAGGCCCAGGAGATCCTCTTCAGCGACGAGATCTTCCGCCACCTCGTCGTGCAGCGCAGCCGGGCCTACGCGCGTGAGAGCCAACTCCGCGAGACCGGCAAGGCGGCCTCCTTCCCGACACGCAAGGCGCCGCAGGTGGCAGCGTACTCGATCCGCAAGACCTACGGTCGCCTGCTCGACATGTTCGAGAAGGCCTTCACCCGCAAGAGCCCCCTCTTCACCCTGCCGATGTACTACCCGCTCTACTGGTACAAGGGCCCGGACACGAGCATCGACCGGTGGGTGGAAGGACGGCAGGAGCAAGTGGTCGGTCTGATCCGCACGCAGTTCCTCAAACGGTTTGAGAGCTCGGTTGCCGCATTTGAACTCTCCTGCGACCGGCTGCTGCAGAAGATCCTGGCCTTCGTCGAGGTTCACAGCGAGACCAAGAGCGAGAAGAACCGCCTCGAGCGCTGGAAGAAGCAGAACGCCGATGTCCTCGGGTACGCGGTCCAGCGCCAACTCGAGCTGTGGGGAGAGGATGGCGATGATGCGGACGACGAGGACGTCGTTCCCGCGGAGATGCTCGACGCCGTGGAGCACCTCGATCGCAAGGAGTACGAAATCGAGGAGATGCTATCGGAGGCCTTCCTCGACCTCGACCAGATCGTCCAGTTCCTCGAGGAGGCACGGAAGTTCGAGCCGCGGCACGACGACAAGCTCAAGAAGCTCGTCCGACTGCTCAAGTCCAAGGAGCTGGCTGGTCAGAAGGTCCTGATCTTCACTGAGTTCGCCGACACGGCGCGCTACCTCAATCGCCAACTGGACGAAGCCGGGATCGAGGGCGTGGCGCAGGTGGATAGCGCGACCAAGACCAACCGGGCCGATGTCATCCAGCGATTCTCGCCCTACTACAACGGCACATCTTCGTCGGCGCTCACCGAGAAGGGCCAGAAGGAGACTCGTATCCTCATCTCGACGGACGTTCTGTCCGAAGGCCTAAACCTCCAGGACGCCTCGCGGATGATCAACTACGACATCCACTGGAATCCGGTCCGCCTCATGCAGCGCATCGGTCGCGTGGACCGGCGCATGAACCCTGAGGTCGAGCAGCGCCTGGTCGCCGACCACCCGGAGGTCGCCTCGTCCCGAGGGAAGGTGAGCTTCTGGAACTTCCTGCCCCCCGACGAGCTGAACGCGATCCTCACGCTCTACACCAAGGTGACGCAGAAGACCCTGCTGATCTCGAAGACGCTCGGCATCGAGGGCAAGAAGCTGCTCACGCCCGAAGACGACTTCGACGCCCTCAAGGAGTTCAATCACGCCTACGAGGGCACCAAGACGGCCGTCGAGGACATGCACCTCGAATACCAGGCGCTGCTGCAGGCCGATCCGGAGCTGGAGTCTCGCCTCAAGCGGCTTCCGGGCGCCACGTTCAGCGGCCGCAAGCGCCCGGCCAAGGGCGCACGCGGCGTCTTCTTCTGTTATGCGCTCCCCGCTCTCGACAAGGAAGCGGGCGAGTTCACGGAGGAGGCGGGCACGACGCGCTGGTACCTCTGCGACCTCGACCGCGACACGATCCTGGAGGAGCCGGGCGAGATCGTCGCCAGCATCCGCTCCAAGCCCAAGACGCCGCGCAAGTGCACGACCGAGGAGAAGACCCTCGTCGAGCTGCGCGCCAAGATCGAGAAGCACATCAAGAACACCTACCTGAAGCGGGTCGACGCGCCCGTCGGGGTCAAGCCCGCGCTGCGGTGCTGGATGGAACTCAACGAGGGCTGAGCCGATGCCGACCGACCACCGCGCCAAGCTTGCCACGATCAAGCGCTTCGACCAGCTCATCGCCTACCTGCGCGACGAGATGGACTGGCCCATCGCCCGCGACTCGTTCGAAGACGTGGACGACCTCTTCTACGACTTCACCGCCGAAGAGCTCGGGATTGACCCCAAGACGGCCGCCAAGATCCAGGAGATCAAGCGCCTGCGCCCACTCTCGCCGAAGCAGCCCTGGGGCATCTTCTTCGTCAAGTTCGAGCCGAAGCGGCTCCCCGTCGTCGCGCTGCGCCGCATCCTGAGCCAGGTGGCGCTCAAGAAGCGCGCCTCTGCCAACAGCGCCGAGCGCGCCGCCTGGGCCGCGGACGACCTGCTCTTCGTCTCCAACTACGGCGAGGGGGAGGAGCGGCAGATCAGCTTCGCCCACTTCTCGCGGGCGCAGGACGGCCACGACCTGCCGACCCTCAAGGTGCTCGGCTGGGACAACCGCGACACCGCGCTGCACCTCGACGCCGTGGCCCGCGAGCTGAGCGAGCACCTCGCCTGGCCCGACGACGACGGTGATGCCGAGGCCTGGCGCACGCGCTGGCGCGCCGCCTTCACCCTGCGCCACCGCGAGGTCGTCACCACCTCGAAGGAACTCTCGATCCGTCTGGCCGAGCTGGCGCGCAACATCCGCGACCGCATCAGGACCGCGCTCGCCATCGAGACCGACAAGGGCCCGCTCACCCGGCTCATGAAGGCGTTCCAGGAGGCGCTGGTCCACGACCTCGACGCCGACGGCTTCGCCGACATGTACGCGCAGACCATCGCCTACGGCCTGCTCTCGGCGCGCATCGCCGACCCGCACAAGAAGACGGCCGACGACTTCGCCGCCCACATGCGCACGAATCCATTCTTGCGCGAGCTGATGGAGACCTTCCTCAAGGTCGGCGGGCGGCGCGGCAAGGCGGGCGGGCCGGGCATCGACTTCGACGAGCTGGGCGTCTCCGAGGTCGTCGAGCTGCTCGACGACGCCAACATGGAGGCCGTCGTCCGCGACTTCGGCGACCGGAACCCGCAGGAAGACCCGGTCATCCACTTCTACGAGGGGTTCGCCAAGGAGTACGACCCGATAGACAAGGTGAGACGCGGAGAGTTTTACACGCCGCGTCCCGTGGTCTCCTACATCGTGCGCTCGGTGGACGAGCTGTTGCGCACTGAGTTCAGCCTGGCCGACGGCCTCGCCGATACGACAACCTGGGGCGAGATGGCGAAGCGCCACAAGGACCTGAAGATCCCCGAGGGCGTCTCGCCCAACCAAGACTTCGTCCAGATCCTCGACCCGGCCACCGGCACCGGCACCTTCCTCGTCGAGGTCATCGACCTCATCCACAAGACGCTCGTCGCCAAGTGGAAGAAGGAGGGCCACGGGGAGAAGAAGATCGATGCGCTGTGGAACGAGTACGTGCCGAAGCACCTCCTGACGCGGCTGCACGGCTACGAGCTGCTGATGGCGCCGTACGCCATCGCGCAT
>JBHHYG010000275.1:0-4754 GCA_046757445.1 Acidobacteriota bacterium | reverse complement strand
TGCAACGAGGACTCAACATCGACACGAAGACGTCGAAGAAGAAAGCCGCGTAATCCATCAGGAGCCGTGGAGACTTTCAACTAGAAATGGGATTGACTCTCCTGCGAACCAAGGGAAAGATTGACGAAGCTCTTGCACAATTCTCCATCGCGTTGAAGCTGCAGCCTGATTTGGTCGAGGCCCACTATAATCTCGGCGTCATCTTCCAGAATCAGGGTAAATTCAACCGAGCGGCTCGTCACTTTCAGGAAGTACTGAAGGCTCCGGACTCCCCATTCCACGCTGAAACGCATTACCGTCTTGGACTCCTCCTGGATGAAGAAGGCCATCGAGCGGAAGCCGTCCACCACTATCGCCGTGCCCTTGAGATAGCCATGGCAGCCAACGACGCTCAACTCGCTGCCATGATCCGCACAAGACTCCATCGTTGACTCGATTTCAATCAGGATCGATCCTCCTGTGCCAGGGTCATGGGCGCCTCTGCATGACCCGTTCAGCCGTTCCTGCTCCGCTGCATGGCCGCCGCCCGGAAGCGGCGCTTCTGGCGCTTCTTCTCAGTGCCGTCATTATCGCCTCTTCATACTGCTTCATTGACTCGTGATCCACCTGCGGCTAGACTGGTTCTTGAATGCGGTTCTTCCATCTCCCACCGGCCAGTCTGAAACGTGAAGTCAGCGATGGGTGCGTGGATTTAGTTCTCCATTCCGGGCGGACATTCAGTCGACCCGCCCTTCTCTGTTTCATGAGATCCTTCACCCCCATGGCACGGATCAGCGCGACCGGTTTGAGGTGTCTTCGTTGCCGTCGAGGCCGGGGAACGTCAGCCTTGATGCGGCTCCATGCTCTGGCCCTGATGGCCTTAGCCGCCTTGACCAGTTGCGCAAGCTGTTCCAAGGACACGGGCGGCAGCCGACGAATCAACGTGTTGTTGATTTCCTTGGACAGCACCCGGCGCGACCTGCTCTCCATCTACGGGAGGCGTCCGGCTCACGCCCCTGAGCGCTCGACCTGCCCTCACCTGGCAAAGCTGGCTGATGAGGGCGTCATCATCGAGCAGGCCTACGCAACGAGTTCGTGGACGCTGCCGTCCCACATCTCCCTTCTCACCGGCGAGCCAGAACTCGTACACGGCGTTGATGTTGACTACCAGAGACCCGACCCGGTGCGCCCCCTGATTGCGGAAGTGCTGCACAGCCACGGCTACAGTACGGCCGGCTTCTTCTCCGGCCCGTACCTTGAGCCCCACTTCGGCTTTGGCCGGGGTTTTGACCGTTACGAGGCGCGCTACGGCCCGGAGATTCTACAAGCCTCGCACCAAAGCGCCATCGCCCGAGAACAGCTCCGAGAGGCCGAGCGCGCCCGCGATCCGGCGAGACTGCGGGCCGCATTGCAAGCAGCCCACCAGGCCACCAAACGGGTCGAGACTCTCTCGCATCGCGATGTTAGTTCCGCAGCGGTCACCGAAGGCGTGTTGGAAGAACTGCAGCGCGCCGCCGGGGACTTGAGACCGTTCTTCATATTCGCACACTACTTCGACCCCCACCACGACTACGCTCCTCCTCCTCCTTACGACCGCGCCTTCGATGCGGAGTACTCGGGCGACATGGACTCCTTCGACTGGATTCGCAATCCAAGAGTCGCAGGCTTCGACCCCAACCGGATGGGAATCCGCACACGCGTGATCTCGGACCGAGACCTTGAGCACATCCAAGCCCTGTACGAGGGCGAACTTGCGTGGACCGATGCACAGATCGGAAGGGCTCTCGACGAATTGCATGTATTGGGCCTGTCGGACAACACGCTCGTTATCGTGACTGCCGATCACGGGGACGAGTTTTTCGAACACGAAGCCATCGGCCACCGGCGTACGCTGTTCGAGGAGGTGACCCAGATCCCATTGATCCTGCGGCTGCCAGGCCGGCTTCCGGAAGGCGTGAGAATCAAAGGGCTCGTGTCCATCGCCGATGTTGTCCCAACAATACTCGATTTGCTTGGGCTGCCGGCGATGGGAGACCTGTCTTCCCGCAGCTTTCTCCCCTTAATCGACGGAGGCGAAGACGACACCGAACGCCACGTGATCGGCCGGCTCGTACGTACCTACAACAGAATGCTCCACTGTCAGGCCGACGACGGCAGTTCCATGGAGATACCTGGCCAGCAGATCGACCTGATCGAGACCTGGCACCAGGGCTCGCTCAAGCTGAAACGGGAACGCGTTTGGCCCGTCGCGGTGGTCGAGCCTCCACCGGCGGTAGTCGACTTTCTCGCCAACCTCCGTGAAAAGCACCACCAGCAAGAGACGCTCACATGGATCGATCTCGCTGCCCATCCCGGCGAGCGCCCCGCGGACTGGTCCCCTAACTTCCATGACCCGCGCGCCCTCGCCGCCCTGCGCGCCTTCCACGATGCCTACAGGGACCTGCTCGCCCGCCGCGGGCATGTGGACGTGGCGGACAACAAGCAACTCCTGGACAGACTGCGCGGCCTTGGCTATGTTGGCGGCGGCGGCGAACTCATGGCCAGCGGCGAGTTCATCTTACCTCCCCCCGGCGATTCCCTGCTGCTGGAACTTGTCCGCTGACAGCGGTTTGCACGGGGTACAAAGCCTTCCACCCCGCAATACCCGACCTGTCCATCTCCGTCACCTTGACATCAGCTGAGCCCCTCCCGTAGAATCGCGCCCTTCTCCCAGGGATAACCCGGCCTTTCCCGGGCGATTAGCTCAGCGGGAGAGCACCTGCCTTACACGCAGGGTGTCACTGGTTCAAATCCAGTATCGCCCACCAGCTCGACCAGGGAATGGCGGGTTTCTGGACTGATCCTTGAGATAAGCGGGGGCGTGGTGCAGTTGGTTAGCACGCCGGCCTGTCAAGCCGGAGGTCGCGGGTTCAAGTCCCGTCGCTCCCGCCAACATAAACTGCTTATAATCAATAGCTTACGATGAAGCGGTTAGTCTTCCTGCAACCGCTGAGTCCGGGGACGCGGTTTCGACTGCAGCCAGCACCAATGATGGCCCCCGCATCTCGCGCCGACCAGGCGATCTCGATGCCAGCTACAGGTTCGCGTGGTCTTGGGTGTACGGCAGGCACCGCGGCGCTGTCTTCACGAAGAAGCCCCTCCACGGACGAGCACCCACTCGGGTTCGTCGGGCCCTTGGCCCACGTCGAGCGCTGCGTCCGAGAGTTCATCGGCGAGCGCCGGCTGCACGACGAGCAACGGCGTTCCCTCGTGGCGGAGCACGATGTCCTCCGGAGTCGGCCTGTCCAGGCGCCACCCGAACCCCCCGGAGGAATCGGCCAGGAGACGAAAGACCTCTTGGGGCTGGCTACGCTTGAGCTTCAGCTCGGTCTTGAGCTTGTCGATCGCCCCTGGGGTGAGGGT
This sequence comes from Acidobacteriota bacterium, assembly GCA_046757445.1. Classification (GTDB taxonomy): domain Bacteria; phylum Acidobacteriota; class UBA890; order UBA890; family UBA890; genus JBHHYG01. The sequence continues at coordinate 1,373 of JBHHYG010000275.1, read as the reverse complement.
CAATGACATCGAAAGACTCCGGAACGGGCATCAGGCCCATCGAGTGGGCAATCCCCTGGCAGTCTCACAACTCCCAGGCAGCAGGGACGTCGCGATCCTTGACACCGACGAAGGCCGTATAGAGCAGCGGTTTACCGCTGGCGGCCAGCCGGTGCTGGTATTGCTGGCGGGCGTGGATCGCGATCAAGCCATCGTCGATCATGCGACGGACCAGGCCTGCAAAGCCGCAGGAATCGTCCGATTCCAGGAAATCACTCTTGATGTTGAAGGCAACCCAGCCGCCCCGCGTGATCAGGTTGTACGCGTTGGCGAACGCTGCGGGCGGGATGTCGCCGAAGCCCAGGGCGGCCACGCAGGTCAGGCAGTTCAACTCGAGGGATTCAAGCTCGAGAAGATCCCGATCCGGAATGTCGGTCATGTCGAGCACAAGGTAGTCGTCGTACACGTCTTGGCGGTCACGGCGCGCCGCCGTGGCGGCGGCCGGGATGATGTCGACGCCGACCATGCGACGAACGCCGAGCCTGGCCAGTTCTTCTCCGACCATGCCATTGCCGGCCCCGAGATCCAAGACCCGTAGATCTTCGGGTGCGACTCGAGCTGCATGGATGCAGCGCTCGAGCATCTCCCGGATCTTCATTGGGGAGCCGCACTTGAGGACGTCGTAGAAGAGAGTCTCGTAGAGCCCCGGAATCGCGAAGATCTTGTCGTAGTCGTGAAAGCGGATCTTCTTCCACCGGCCATCCACCTCGACGACACACCATTCCCGGTCCTGACTGAGGGAGACCTCCGGAGACGGCAGGGCGATATCGGTCTTTGTCACGCGGTGCTCAGAAACGGATGCGGCTTGTGGCATGCTGCTCATCCCCTCGAATCGTCGCTGGCACCGACGGTCGGCCGCTCGGCTGCGGTGTCTTGTTGTGGAGCCGACTCTGGTGGAATCGGCGTCGTGACGGCGCCCGTCGTGAGGACCGGGGCGGCCTCCAGCTCCTCGGCGTCCATCATGGCCGCGATGCGCTGGAGCGTTGCCAGCATGTGGGTCTGTTCCCATTCGTCGAGCCTGGCGAACTCGGACCGGAAGCGATCCTGAAGCGGCGAGGGGGCGTCATCAAGCAGCTTGAGCCCCTCAGGCGTCGCCGTGACCGTTATCCGTCTGCGGTCCTCCGTGTCTCTGGTGCGCCGGGCCAGCCCGCGTTTCTCGAGACGGTCCAGGATTCCGGTCATCGTCGGATGGCTGACATGGACGTTCCGGGCAAGAACACCGACGGGAACCTGGCCGAGGCGGGCCAGTTCCTGGAGGGCGATCAGCTGGGGCCCGGTCACGCTGAAACGCTCGACCAGGTGGCGGGAGTGCAGGTCGATGGCCCGGACGATTC
>JBHHYG010000274.1:0-4779 GCA_046757445.1 Acidobacteriota bacterium | reverse complement strand
CGGCGAGGACCTGCACAGGGCCCGAGGCGCTCGCGAGGATTGTGAAGCGGCCTGCTACGACTGCCTGATGAGTTACAGGAATCAGCCCGATCACCGCCTTCTCGATCGGAAGCTTCTTCGCAACCTCCTGCTCCAGCTCGCGAACGCGGACATCGCTGCCTCCCCGGTTGCCGCACCGCGGGCCGCCCACTTGGCTCAGCTTCTGCGCCAGTGTGCATCGGCCCTCGAGCGCGATTGGCTGCTGTTCATCGAGGCCCATGGTCTGCGCTTGCCGTCGCACGCGCAGCGCTTCATCGAGTCGTGCCAGACCCGTCCGGACTTTTCCTACGCCGACCGCCAAACGGTCGTCTACGTCGATGGGCCGCACCACGAATACCCGGAACGGCGCGAGCGTGATGCCGCCCAGACTGAGTGCCTCGAGAATGCTGGCTTCACGGTGCTGCGTTTCGGCGCCCGAGATGACTGGGCCGCGCTCGTGGGCAAGTACGCGAGCGTGTTCGGTTCGGAGCGCAAGGTATGAGTTTCACACCCGGCTCCCTGGTTCGCGCGCGCGGGCGTGAGTGGGTTGTTCTCCCAGAGTCGGTCCCCGAGTTTCTCATGCTCCGTCCGCTGGGCGGCACGGAGGATGAGGTGGCCGGAGTATGCACCTCCCTAGAGAAAGTGGCACCGGCAACCTTCGACCTGCCGGATCCCGCAGTCGTCGGCGACCATCGGTCGTGTCGCCTGCTCCGTGACGCCGTTCGCATCTCGAGCCGTGCAGGTGCCGGACCCTTCCGCTCCTTCTCGCGCATCGCCGTTGAGCCCCGACCCTACCAGCTCGTTCCCTTACTGCTGGCCCTTCGCCAAGAGCGCGTGCGGCTACTGATCGCCGACGACGTTGGTATCGGGAAGACAGTGGAAGCGCTTCTCATCGCGCGAGAGCTTCTCGACAGGGGCGAGCTCAGCCGGACAGCAGTCCTCTGCCCGCCGCACCTCGCCCAGCAGTGGCAGAGGGACATGCACCACCAGTTCCACATCGACGCGGAGCTGGTGCTCCCCAGCACGGTGAGACGGCTTGAGAGCACTTGTGGTTTCGACCAGTCGCTCTTCGAGCGCTACCCACACGTCATCGTGTCGATGGACTTCATCAAGAGCGACCGCCGGCGTCAGGAGTTCGTCAAGGACTGCCCGGCGTTCGTGATCGTCGACGAGGCGCACACCTGCTCCTTTGGATACGAGGGTCGGGGAGGGCGCCATCAGCGGAATCAATTAGTGAATCAACTAGCCAAGGACGACAGCCGTCACCTGGTTTTGGTCACCGCGACGCCCCACAGCGGCAACGAAGAAGCCTTCAGATCGCTCCTGGCATTCCTGAACCGCGACTTCGCCAACCTCCCTGCAGACCTGAGTGGGCCTGCAAACGAAGGGCACCGGCGGCGCCTCGCCGCCCACTTCGTGCAGCGGCGGCGTGCTGACATACGACATTTCCTGCAAACGGACACCCCGTTCCCCGATCGTCCCCCGCGTGAGGAAACGTACAAGCTCACCCCCGAGTATCGACGGCTGTTCGACCGGGTCCTGAGCTACGCGCGTGAGAAGGTACGTGATCCAAGTGGGGGGCGGCACCGGCAGCGGGTGCGGTGGTGGTCGGCGCTGGCATTGATGCGGTCGCTGGGATCGAGTCCCGCTGCGGCGGCCGCGACATTACGTAACCGTGCCTCCGTAGCCGATACGGCAACACCAGAGGAAGCAGACGCGCTCGGGCGCCGTACCGTCTTCGATGATGAGGTGGACGACCTCACCGCTGCGGTGGACGTCGCCCCGGGCGCTGATCCCGGAGAGGAAGTACCATCGGACGGCGCGAAGGCGACGACGGAAAAGAAAAACCGCCGGCTGCTCGAGATGGCCCGCGAGGCGGAAAAGCTGGCGGGCGAGGCGGATGGAAAACTCACGAAGGCGATTCACCTCGTCAGCGAGCTGATCGATGACGGTCTCCATCCGATCGTCTTCTGCCGCTTCATTCCTACGGTCGAGTACGTGACCGCGCACCTGCGCAAAGCGCTGCCCAAGGGCACCGAGGTTGCCGCGGTGACGGGTCTGCTGGCTCCCGCGGAGCGCGAAGCACCGATTGCGGAGCTTGGGGAGAAGCGAGCCGAGGGGAAGAAGATCGTTCTGGTCTGTACGGACTGCCTGTCCGAAGGGATCAATCTGCAGAACCACTTCGATGCGGTTATCCACTACGACCTTGCTTGGAACCCTACCCGGCACGAACAGCGTGAGGGTCGCGTCGACCGGTTCGGCCAGCCCCGCAAAGAGGTTCGCGTGCTGACGTACTACGGCATCGACAATCAAATCGACGGAATCATCCTGGACGTGTTGCTGCGGAAGCACCGGGCGATTCGCAACTCGCTTGGGATATCCGTGCCCGTACCGGTCGATACCAATCAGGTTGTGGAAGCCGTCTTCGAAGGCCTGTTGCTGCGCGAGAAAGGTTCGGCCGGGAGTCAGGATCTTCTACCCGGTCTCGAAGAGTATATCCGGCCCCGCAAACAGGACCTCCACGAGGCCTGGGACAGCGTCGCCGAGCGCGAGAAGCGCTCGCGCACGATGTTCGCGCAGGAGTCGATTCACGTCGACGAAGTGGCCCGCGAGCTCGAGGCTGCGCGACGCGCCACCGGCTCGACCGCGGATGTCGAACGGTTCACGGTCGAGGCGTTGCGGGCCCACGGAGGATTCGTGACGCCCAAAGGCGACCAAGTGGAGATTGATTTGACCCGCGGCCCGCGTGCCTTGAGGGATCAGCTCCACGAGTTGCCCGAGAAATTCCGCGGCCGCTTCGACCTCCCCGTGGACGAGGGCGTTCTCTATCTATCGCGCACACATCCGCTGATCGAAGGGCTCGCAACCCACGTCATGGACACGGCTCTGGATCCGGTACAGGACAGCGTTGCCCGGCGGGCGGGGGCGATCCGGACGGATGCCGTCGGCACGCGCACGACGCTGCTCCTTTGCCGCTTCCGCTTCGACATCAAGACCAAGCGCGGCGGGGAAGAGGAGAGTCAGATCGCTGAGGACTGTGGCCTACTTGCCTTCGAAGGGGCGCCGAGCAGCGCCGCGTGGCTCGACCCGGAGGGCGCCGAGGCGCTCATCGCGGTTACGCCGAGCGCCAACATCAATGCCGACCAGGCGAGCGATTTCGTTCGACGCGTCATTGAGGGATTCAGCCATCTGACTGCGCACCTCGACAAGGAGGCAAGACGGCGCGCCGAGACGCTCCTCGAATCTCACCGGCGGGTACGCCAGGCCCCTCAGATCAGGGGCGTGTCCTATCGTGTGGAAGCACAGCTTCCCGTGGACGTGCTCGGCATCTACGTCTACCTGCCAGCCCGAATCGCGAACAGGGAACGGCGCATGGTGGGCATTGAATGAAGTTGTTGCGGGACTTTCAGGGGCTCGATATTCGGCTCACAGATGAGCGCCTTGCTCACATTCTCGAGCACCCCGAGATGATGGGTATGGAGGCTGCCATCGAACGTACCCTCCAGGAACCGGAGGCGGTGGTTCAGTCCTTGGGCGACCCACAGGCGCGTCTCCACTACCGTTTCTATGTCGGCACGATGGTGGGGGACAAGTACCTCTGTGTGGTGGTAAAGGTCGTGGGGGATGACGCATTCGTTCTGACGGCGTACCTTACGGACAAGATCAAGAAGGGAGTTCAGATATGGCCGAAAAACGCGTGAGGGTCTGGTTCGACCGGGAAGGCGATTACTTGGAGGTGATCTTCGACCGGCGGCCGGGCTACTTCCGGGAAACGGCCAACGAGCACGTGATGGAGAAGGTCGACGCCAACGGCAACATCCTCGGCTTCTCGGTGCTGAAGGTCAGCGCGCTCAAGGAAGCGCCACTCGAGGTGGCGCTGTAACCGCAGGCGGCATCAGCGGAGGACGCAAGTGGCGCTCAGCACGAATCCGCAGTTTCTGGCCCTCATCGAGCGTTCGCGCAAACGCCACAAGGCAGAAGGGGGCATCTCAAGCGCGGAGATGCGCCGCCGACTTGAAGGCCCGTCGAAAACGAAAAGGCAGCGTCGCAAAGCCAGCCGCAGCTGACGCTATTCGCTACTCGCCAAGCTCATGCGCTCCACCCGCGACCTCTTCCAGACCGTCCACACAGAAGGCGGTCTGTTGCCGTCCGATCTCCTCGAGCGCATCGCTCAGGGCGACAAGGATCTCGAGGGATTGGCGCCCGACGATTTTCACCTGGTGAAGGGTGAGCGGATTAACGAGGTAATCACGCGGTCGTGGAACCGCCTCCTGGGCGCATGGGCAGCGTTTCATGAGATCGCGGAAAAGCTCGCCCCTGGCGCGGCGGATGCCGGAATCACTCGAGAGCGTTGGCTTCTCATTCTGTTTCAGGAGCTTGGCTACGGGCGCCTGGAACCGAGCAAGTCGCGCGCGATCGACGGCCGACCCTATCCGATTTCCCACTTCTGGCACCTGTCGCCGATTCATCTGGTCGGCTTCAGGACCGACCTCGACACGCGAACCAAGGGCGTCGCAGGTGCGGCCCGCCAGAGCCCGCACAGTCTCGTGCAGGAATTCCTCAATCGCAGCGAGGCACACCTGTGGGGGTTCGCCGGCAACGGTTTGAAGCTCCGAATTCTTCGGGACAACGCTAGCCTGACGCGCCAGGCGTTCGTCGAGTTCGACCTCGAGGCGATGATGCTCAGCGAGATCTACGCCGACTTCCGCCTGCTCTGGGAAGCTTCCTGTGGTCGGACGAGGCAACGGCAGCCATCGGGGG
>JBHHYG010000273.1:0-4799 GCA_046757445.1 Acidobacteriota bacterium | reverse complement strand
ATCGACAGGTGATGTAGTCCTTGGTCTGTTCCTTGAGAGGATTCACGAACAGTTGTTCGGTCAGGCCGTACTCGACCAGCTTGCCCAGGTAGAGAAATCCGGTGTATGTGGAGACGCGCGCTGCCTGCTGCATGTTGTGGGTGACGATGAGCAAGGTGTAATCGTTCTTGAGCTCCTGCATGAGGTCCTCGATGTTGGCGGTGGCGATGGGGTCGAGCGCCGAGCAAGGCTCGTCCAGAAGAATCACCTCGGGCTCGACGGCGATCGCCCTGGCGATGCAAAGACGTTGTTGTTGACCGCCCGACAGATCCAGTGCGCTGTCGTCGAGGTCGTCCTTGACATCATCCCACAGCGCCGCGCTGCGTAGGCTACGCTCGACGATCTCGTCGAGCTCGATCTTTTTGCGGACGCCCTGGATGCGACAACCGTAGGCGACGTTCTCGTAAATCGTCTTGGGGAAAGGGTTGGATTTCTGGAAGACCATGCCGATGCGTTTGCGTAGCGCATTGGTGTCGACATCCGGTGCGAGGATGCGATTGCCCTCGAAGAGGATGTCACCCTCGATGCGCACGTTGTCGATGAGATCGTTGAGGCGGTTGAAGGTGCGCAGCAGGGTCGACTTGCCACACCCGGAGGGGCCGATGAAGGCGGTGATCTCATGGCTGGGGATTCCCAGGGAGATGTCGTGCAGGGCCTGCTTGTTGCCGTACCAGAGCGACAGAGAGCGTGTCTCGAGGATGGCGTCCTCGATACCGGGATCGAGAGCAGGGTCGCGCTCAACGGCCACAGTGCCGGTGTTCGTGCTCAGTCTCTCGGGCTCGGTTCCCATTCAAAGCCTCTTCAGAAAGCGGGCACGCGGTACTTGTTGCGCAGGTGGTTGCGGATCACAATCGCCACCAGGTTCATGGCCAGCACGACGAGGATCAGTAGCAGAGCGGTGGCGAAGACCAGCGGCTTGACAGCGTCGACATTGGGGCTCTGGAAGCCGACGTCATAAATGTGAAAGCCGAGGTGCATGAACTTTCGTTCCAGATGAACGAAAGGAAAGTGGTGGTCGACCGGCAGGGCGGGCGCCAGCTTCACCATGCCGACGATCATCAGCGGCGCCACCTCCCCGGCTGCGCGGGCCATGGCCAGGATCATGCCGGTGAGGATCCCCGGGGCTGCCGCCGGTACGACCACCTTCCAGGTGGTTTCAAACTTGGTCGCCCCCAGGGCCAACGATCCCTCTCTCACCACCCTGGGCACCGACGCCAAACCCTCCTCCGTGGCGACAATGACGACCGGCACGGTGAGCAGCGCCAGCGTCAGCGCTGCCCACAGGATGCCACCGGTGCCATAGGTAGGGGTTGGCAGCGCCGCGGGGAAAAAGAGGCGGTCAATCGTTCCTCCGACCAGGTAGACGAAGAAGCCTAGGCCGAAGATGCCGAAGACGATCGACGGCACACTGGTGAGGTTGTTGACCGCAATGCGCACGCTCTGCACCAGCAGGCCCTGTTTCGCGTACTCTCGTAGATAGACGGCGGCGAGGACGCCGAGTGGCGTCACCACCAAGGTCATCAGGAAGACCATCATGACGGTGCCGAAGATGGCCGGGAAGATGCCGCCCTCGGTGTTCGATTCCCTCGGATCGTCGGCGACGAACTGCCAGAGACGAGAGCTGTAGAGGAGCAACTTGCCGGGGATGCCCATGCTGTTCGGCCGCAGGGCGCGCACCACTCCTCCCACGGGCATCTCCTTGCGTGTGCCGTCAGCCGTCTGCATCACCAGCGTGCCCGTCTGCCATTCGCGGCGCAGGTCGAAGAGGCGCTCCGCGAGCTGCTCGTAGTGTGCCTGTTGGGGGGCGATGAGACGGTCGATCTCGCTCTGCCTTCGTTGTCGCGCTGCCTCGGGCATCTTCGTGATATCGAGTTTCCTACGCCGGAGACGCAAGCGCTCGATCTCGTAGTTGATGTCACCGATCTCGTGAGACTCGAGATCCTCGATCTGCGCGAGCAGGGCGTGCTTCTGTCGGTGCAACGGCGGGAAGGCTTGCCAGACTTCATCGGCGCCTCGTGCGACGATCCGGTCGCCGACGCGGAGCTCTACCATGAAGCCATAAAAGTTGCCCCACTCGCGCCGCTCCAGCGCTATCGCCGCTTCGGGATGAGCTTGCTCGGCGATGCTGGCCTCGTCGATCCAGACGAAATCCACACCGGTCATGTCGCGATTGCCAACCTTCAACTGCAGGCGGCGGGTCCCATCGGTGGGGTTGGTGTCGTGCTGGTAGATCTCCCCGAGCAGTTGTCGACCGTCATCCAGGGTGAGCAGGATAAGGTCCTTCTGCCAGAAGTAATCGAGGCCGTTGGCGGCCAGGACACCGAGCAGCCCGAGGACGAGAAGAAGGTTGAGGGCGAGGGCGCCACCGCTGAGCCAGGTGAGGTACGGGCCGTAGCGGTCCCGGCCATCGGGATCGACGAGTCTGCGAATGGTTGCACTCATAGCTGCGCGTAGCGCCGCCGTAGTCGCTGGCGGATGATCTCGGCGGCGGTGTTGATGATCGAGGTCATGACGAAAAGGAGAAGAGCTGAAAGAAAGAGCACACGGTAGAGGGTGCTGTACTGCGGAGCCTCCGGGATCTCCACCGCGATGTTCGCCGATAGCGTGCGAAAGCCGTTGAAGGCGTTCCACGACAGCACCGGGGTGTTGCCGGTGGCCATCAGCATGATCATCGTCTCGCCCACCGCCCGCCCGAAGCCCACCATGATGGCAGAAAAGATTGCCGGGCTGGCGGTGGGAAAAACGACCCGCGACGCCGTCTGCCACCGGGTGGCCCCCAGGGCCAGGGAGCCGGCCACCAGCTCGTTCGGGACGTTGGCGAAGGCTTCCTCGGAGATGGAGAAGATGATCGGGACGACGGCGAAGCCCATGGCCAGGCCGACGATCACCGCGTTTCGCTGATCGAAGGGCAGGCCTGTGGTTTGTAGCAGCCAGGCCTGGAAGTTGCCGCCGAAGGCGATGCTCTCGAAGCTGGGGCCGAGCTCGACACAGATCCAGATCGCCGCTGCCATCACGGTGGCGAAGAAAAAGACCTCGGTGCCGTCGGGATAGGGCTTTGCCAGCAGGCTCGACAACCTCCGCCATAGGGTGCCGGCGATGAAGAGGGAGATCGGCAGGGCGGCGGTCATCAGCAACAAGGCTGGTAGGGCATGCTCGAGGCGGGGTGCCAACCACAGGCCAGCGAGGAAGCCGAGCACCACGCTCGGCAGCGCTGCCATGATCTCGACCGTCGGCTTGATGTAGCGCCGATACAGGGGATGCATGAACTGGGCGGAATAGATGGCGGCCAGCACCGCCAGCGGGATGGCCAGCAACAGCGAGTAAAGCGTTCCCTTGAGGGTGCCCAGGAGCAGCGGCACAAGGCTGAGCTTGGGCTCGAACTCATCGGTGCCACCACTCGACTGCCAGACATACTCGGGCCGCCCGTGTCCCTCATACCAGACCTTGCCGAACAGCGATCCCAGGCTGACTTCGGGATGCGGGTTGCGGATCTCCAGCAAGGCCAGTCGTGGTGCCAATCGGCCGCCGCCGGCCAGGAAGGCACCGCCCGCCTTCGGCGTCATCGACAGTGCCGTGGGGACGGGTAGCGGCGACACACCCCTCCATAGAGTGCGTTGCGAGGTCGAGTGGTAAAGGCCCAAGAGGCCGGAATCGTCCAGCGCCAGGAACCCCCGGTCCCGTGGCGATGGGCTGAGCAGGCGGATGGCCGAGGGGTGGCGAGGCGAGTCCCGGATGTGCGTCAGCCGGAAGGATCCGTCCTGCTGGCGCACCGGGAACCAGACGCTCAGCGATCCATCCGCCTGGCCGACCACCAGCGATCGCTGGCCGAGCAACAGGGTCAGGGCGGTTACTTCCGAAAGACCCGCGGAGGCGATCTGTGGCGGACCTGGCAGGCCGGACTGCAGGGACCACCAGAGGAGCTCGCCCCGCCGGGTAGAGCCGTAGAGGTTTCGTTGCTCGCGATCCATCAGCAGATGATTCAGCCGGCGAGGGGCAACGGCCGTGCTGGTGTTGAGCTCTTCGGTAATCTCGCCGGTCAGGAGGTTCTCCGAGGTCGTACGGCGAACGATGACGAGCCCGCCCGTTGACAGCTGCGCTGCCGCGGTAGCGGCCTCATCGTCGAGTCGGGCGGTGAATACCCCGATCGGATGTGCCTGGGGATCAACCGGCAGGGAAACCGGCTCGCCGATGGCTAGCGTGACGATGCGCTGCGCGCCATTGAAAGCGACCTGCCAGTCGACGGGGATGAGCAAGACGCGCCCGTCATCGGTGGTGGCGGTGAGCAGCTGGCCTCCGGGCGGTGAGCTGATCGCCACCAGCTGGTGTCTGTCGGTGCTGGTCTTCCCGCCCGCCACACCTGGGCCCTCGGCCGACGGGAGTTGTAACTCTTTCAGCAACTTCCCGTCGCCTGCCCGGAGGATGCGCACAACACCGTCAGCACCGAGGACGGCGACGTTGGTTCGGTAGCTGTCGCTGACCATGGCCACCACGGGTGCAGCACCCGGCGGGAGCGCCAATTGCCGAAGCGGCTCGACGGAGGCCTGGCGCGCTAGCGGCAGCGCCTCGAGGATGATGAACACCAGGATGGCGAGGATGCTGACGATGATCACCAGTCCGCCGCTGGTCACTGCCCAACGGCCGAGCCGGTCAATCCACAGGCGCTGTTTGGAGGTTGTTGCCACGGCAATGCCGTCTATCGGAGAACCGCTAGCCCGCATATCTCAACGGTTTGCTGCTGCGGGCGCGGCAAAGGGCGCGCT
>JBHHYG010000272.1:0-4826 GCA_046757445.1 Acidobacteriota bacterium | reverse complement strand
GCACTCACCGATCTCATAGTAGAGGCAGGGCCTGTCCCAGCTGCCATCGATGTCGATATTGCAGGGGCGAACACCGAAGTGTCGGTAGATCAACAGCTGTGTGTGGTGGGCGGTGGTGGCCGGTGCGTAGGGGCCGAAGTAGCGGTCGCCATCGCCCTTGACCTTGCGGACGTATTGAAGGCGCGGAAACCGCTCGCTGATGGTCAGCCGCAGGTACGGATAGTTCTTGTCATCACGGAGCAGGACGTTGTACTTGGGTCGGTTCTGCTTAATCAGGCTGTTCTCCAAGGCCAGAGCTTCAAGCTCCGTGTCGGTGACAATGACATCGACCTCGACAGCCTCTTCGAGCATATAGGTCCGTTTCGGCTGGTCACCGCCAGCGGACAGATGGGAGCGCACTCGGTCGCGCAGCCTCTTCGCCTTGCCGACATAGATCGCTTGCCCTTTTTCGTTCTTGAAGAGATAGACGCCGGGCGCCATCGGCAGAGCTGGAAGCTGAGCCCGAAGCCTAGCGGGAAATTTGTCCGGCATCCCTGCAAAGACCACTAAACGACCCTCACGATCTGCTGCTTCTTGAGCTCCTGGATGCGGTCGCGTAGGGCCGCGGCGCGCTCGAAGTCCAGTACTTCGGCCGCTTCTTGCATCTCGCCCTCCAGCGACTTCAGCTTGGCCTCCAGGGCTTCCTCACTGAGCAGCAGAGCGGTGTCGATGCCGGCAAGGTCAACGTAGTCCTTGTCGAAAAATTCCCCGAATGCATCGGAGATGCGCTTGACGACGGTTTCCGGGGTGATGCCGTTAGCGGCATTGAATCTTTCTTGCAGGATGCGGCGGCGGTCGGTCTCATCGATTGCCTCTCGCATCGACCTCGTCATCTTGTCGGCATAAAGGATGACCTTGCCCCCTACGTTCCGCGCTGCTCTGCCGGCGGTTTGGATAAGAGAGGTCGCAGAGCGCAGGAAGCCCTCCTTGTCGGCATCCAACACCGCCACCAAGGTCACTTCCGGCAGGTCGAGCCCCTCTCGAAGAAGGTTCACGCCCACCAGCACATCGAAGTCGCCGGCGCGAAAGTCACGCAGCAACTTGACACGATCGAGGGTATCGATGTCCGCATGTAGGTAGCGTACCCGCACGCCCAGCTCCTGATAGTAGGTGGTTAGCTCTTCCGCCATTCGCTTGGTCAGGGTTGTCACCAGCACGCGCTCGTTGCGGGAGGCCCTGGGGCGGATCTCGCCGAGCAGATCATCGATCTGACCGCCGGCCCTGCGGACCTCGATCCCGGGGTCGATCAATCCGGTCGGACGGATGACTTGCTCCACCACCACCCCGCCGCTACGCGCCAGCTCATGGGGCCCCGGGGTCGCCGAAACGTAGATCGTCTGCCCTTCACAAGCCTCGAACTCCATGAAGTTTAGGGGTCGATTGTCGAGCGCCGAGGGCAGGCGGAAGCCGTGTTCCACCAGGGTTCGCTTGCGTGACTGGTCGCCCTCGTACATGCCGCGCAGCTGTGGCACCGTCATGTGACTCTCATCGATGAACAACAGGTGATCCGCGGGCAGGTACTCGATCAAGGTCGGCGGCGGCTCCCCCGGTGCCCGGCCAGTGATGTGGCGGGAGTAATTCTCGATGCCGTGGCAGTAACCGATCGTCTGCATCATTTCCAGGTCGAACATGGTGCGCTGATGAAGGCGCTGTGCTTCAAGATGTTTTTCCTCCCTTTGCAGCACCAGCAGATGCTGGTCCAGCTCTTCCTTGATCGATTCGATCGCCTGCCGGCGACGCTCCTCGGTGGTGACGTAGTGGGAGGCCGGATAGATCGGCACCCGCTCATGCCGTTCGAGGACTTCACCGAAGTGCGGGTCGACCTCGGACAGATCCACCACTGCGCCCTCATCGATGGTGATGCGAAGCGCTCTCTCGCCGTAACTGGGGTAAACCTCGACCTCGTTGCCCCGGACCCTGAAGTTTCCCCTCTCCAGCTCTCCCGGCGCGCGCTTGTAATGCACGTCCACGAGCTGGCGCAAGAGTTTCTGGCGCTGGATGCTCTGGCCTAACTCCAGCATCAGCAGCATGCCGTAGTAAGCCTCCGGCGACCCGAGGCCGTAGATGCAAGAAACCGAGGCGACGATGATCACGTCCCGGCGTTCGAACAGCGATCGGGTCGCCGAATGCCGCAGACGATCGATCTCGTCGTTGATCAACGTTTCCTTGGCGATGTAGGTGTCAGTGGAAGGGATGTAGGCTTCAGGCTGGTAGTAGTCGTAGTAGGAAACGAAATACTCGACGGCGTTTTGCGGGAAGAAACTCTTGAACTCCTGATAGAGCTGCGCCGCCAGCGTCTTGTTGTGGGCGATCACCAGGGTCGGACGTGCCACTGCCTCGATGACCTTAGCCATGGTGAAGGTCTTCCCAGAGCCGGTAACCCCGAGGAGCACCTGGTACGGGTCGCCCGCCTTCAGCCTGTCGACCAGCGAGACGATCGCCTGCGGCTGGTCACCCTGGGGCTCGAATTCAGCGTGGAGGGTGAATCTCGCCACTTTCCGCTTGCCCGGAGCGCGTGCCTCTCGTGAGCGGGGTAGCGTCGCCGGCTCCCTGGGGGCAGCCACGAGTCAGCGCCGGGCCGCAGCGCCCAGGTGACGGCACGACGCTATTCCTCGACCCCGCCGCGTGGAACGTAGGCTGATTTACGGCCTTCACACACCGCACAGCTTCCCGATTTCTTGCGCAACACCCTGGCCGGTATGCCGCCGGCAATGGTGAAGGGATCGACATCCTTGGTGACCAGTGCGTGGGCTCCGACCATGGAATCCTTGCCCACCTTGACGCCGGACAGAATCGTAGCGTGGTAGGTGACGCGTGCGTGCGGTCCGATCTCGGTACGATCGAGGAACACATCGTCCTGATCCTCGATGTGATGAGAGTGGGAGTAGACGTTGACAAAATCCGAAAGACTCGTGCGGTCGTGCAGCACGAGCTCTCCCCGATCGTCGAGAAAAACGCTGTGATGAAGGATGACGTCGTCCCCCACCCATAGGTTGTAACCATAGGTGAACTCGACGTTGCGGAAGATGCGCACGTTCTCCCCACAATGAGCGAAGATATGTTGCGCCAGCATCGCCCGCAGCCTGGTGCCCAGGGCCACGTTGTGACCCAACGGCGATCGGTCGAACATGATCCACAACCAGATGAGCGGTTTGCGGAAAGCGAACTTGTCCGCGTCAACGTCCGCATAGTACTCCGATTCCAGGGTGACGTTACGGGGGTCGAAGCAGGCCGCTGCGGCTCGCCGAGTGGCACTCCAATCCTCTTGTTCGGTGTCGGCATGCCCAAGGTACAACTCGGCGAGAACCTCACGTACGACCTCGTTGTTGTCCTGCGCGGCATCGTCGATGCGCCCGGCCAGCTCTTCAACGAAGTTGGCAAAAGCAGCCTTGCCCGCATCTTCGATGTGAACGCGGCGCAACGACTTCGAGTGGCCGAGCTGGCGAATAGATGTGCCCATTGTATTTCTTTTCCGCTCAGTGCAGCAGCTTGGCGAAGGTCTCCTCGAGGCGATCGAGAGCCTCCTGAAGGCGATCCAGGGCGACGGCGAACGAGAGCCGGAGGTAGCCGTCACGACCGAAAGCCGACCCGGGAACCGTGACCACGTGCGCCTCGTCGATCAGATGCGTTGCCAGGTCATCGGCAGTGGGTATCTTCTCGGACAACAGCTCGGTGACATTCGGAAAGACATAGAAGGCGCCCAGCGGCCGAGTGCAGCCGACGCCGGGCATTCGCTCGAATCGCCCCAAAACCAGCTCGCGTCGTTCTGCGAAGGCCGACAGCATCTCGCCCACCGCGGCCTGATCGCCGGTGATGGCCGCCAGGGCGGCCCACTGGCTGACGGAGCAGGGATTGCTGGTCAAATGGCTCTGCAGCCGTGACATCGCGGCGATCATCGAACGCGGCCCGACAGCGTAACCGATTCGCCAGCCGGTCATGGCATAGGTCTTGGAACAAGACCCACAGATGACGGTGGACGGTTTTGCCTTGTTGCCGAACTCCAAAGGAGAGGCGTGCCGGGCGTCCTCGTAGAGAAAGCCCTCATAACACTCGTCGTAGACGACGACCAGCTCCCGGTCGATGGCGAAAGCCGTGAGGTCCTCCACCACCTTCGCTGGCAGTACCGCGCCGGTGGGGTTGCAAGGTGAGTTGAGGACAATCGCACGGCTGCGGTCGGTGCAAGCCCCTACCACCGCCTCGGGCCGCACCACGAAGCCGTCTGTCTCAGCGGCATCGACAAACACCGGCTTGCCCCCCAGAATTCGTATCTGATCCGGATAGGAGACCCAATACGGGGTCGGAACGATCACCTCGTCACCGGCATCGAGCAGGGCGCTGAAAGCACTGTATAGGGCGTGCTTGCCGCCGCAGGTGATGATCGTCTCCGAGGCCTCGTATTCAACCCCGTAACGCTCCGTGAAGCGCCTCGCCACTGCCTCCCGCAGCTCCCGGATTCCGGCAGCCGGCGTGTACTTGGTCTGGCCCTCGGCGATGGCTTGGGAACCGGCGACAGCAATATGGGCAGGCGTCGGGAAGTCGGGTTGGCCCGGGCCGAGATCGATGACGTCGACCCCCTGGGCCCGCAGCCGCTCGGCGCGCTCGCCCGCGGCCATCGTCGCCGACGGTCCGATCCGTGCGAGCCGTTCCGCGATCGCCATCCTCTACCTCCTAACCTCGGACGCTAGCCCGCACTTCTCAACGGGTCGTGAAGGGCCGCGAGGACAAGGCGCGTGCCGGTTCGAGGGCGCAGGCGTACTCGTGCAGTACGTCGAGCCCTCGAGCCAAGC
>JBHHYG010000271.1:0-4865 GCA_046757445.1 Acidobacteriota bacterium | reverse complement strand
TGTCCTCGCAGCCCCTGCGCCCGCTCGCTTCACGACCCGTTGAGAAATGCGGGCTTAGGCTCCTGGACGGTCGGACCCGCTCGGCGTCGCGGCTGCTGGTGTGCGCCGCGAGGAGCTTCATCGGAGGGAGCGCAAATGGCCCCGGGCCGGACGCCCTCGGGCGACCGGCGCACCTAGCTGGGGTGGGGTGCTAGCAGCGCAGCACGAGGAGGAGATGCTCTGAAGCTACGGTGGGGAGGCCATGCGGCGCCATCGCCGGGGCCTGCGCTACTGTTCCCCATCTCCGTGAGGGTGTCGCCGCCGTGCAGCCGACGGCAGCTTGGAAGGTCTGTACGCTGACCGTCAGGGCGGTGGCCCGGGAGATGGCGTCGCTGGCGTTGAGACAACAGGCGGCGGAGGCACAATCCGCGATCTGTGCCGGGGCGGGCCCGTAGAAGGCGGCGGTGGCAGGGGAGCAGCAGGTCTGCAACCAGGCCGCCGTGGCGGGCCCCGGCGCGGCGAGCAGTAGAAGCAGCAGGATGGCGCTACCGCGTTTCATGATGGGTCATATATAGCATACCCCAGCAGGGTATGCAAGCCGCGATCGCTTGGCCCTGTCGGTATCATTAGTCGGGCGGTCGGATGAAGTATCGAGGAGACACGGTGCGGCGTATTCAGGGGGCGATTCTGCGGCTGCGGCGCATGCAGAAAGCGCCGATGCCGAGCAGCAGCAAGCTGATGCCGGCGGCGAAGCTGTTCTCGAGCAGACTCCACTGGTGTTGCAGGGGCATCGGCTCGGCGTGTGCTTCCTCCTCGTCTTCCTCGTCCCCGATCGACGCACCGGCCTCCTCGGCCGTCACCGGCTCGTGGTCGTGCTCGTCCGCGGCAACGGCGAGGATCCGCAGCGTCGCCTTGGCGTTGATCTTTCCTGCCCGTGCTTCCACCTCGTAGGTGCCGGGGGCCAGCGTCTCGGGGATGGTTACGGTGAGGGCGAATCTGCCGTGCTCGTCTCCGTGCACTTTCGCCAGCTCATGGCTACCTAGCAATCCGACCAGGCGCAGAGTGATCTCCTCGTTCTTGCCGATGCCCTCGCCGGAGACCTTGAGCGTCGCACCGGCGGCCACCTCTTCCTTTTCGACCTTGACCGCCGGCCCGTGGGCCATGGCCGGCATCACCGCAAAGGCCAGGGCAAAAGCCAACGACAGAGTCCGAAGCGTCCGGCCCGTGGACCAGCTGCGGTGCAGGCCGACGGGCGATGGGCGGGGTGAGCAGGAGCGGTGGGGATGAGAGCGGCTTTCCTCGAACATGGGACCTTCCTCCATGGCTAGTGAAGTAGTGGAACTCTCAGTTCATCAAGTGCTGTTGCGCTGGCGCCAGATAGGCGATGAGCGCCAGGGTCAGCAGGATCGCCAGCGCTCCGAGCCCGAGCCCGACCGCCAGGGGCCGCTCGGTGGCGCGCGGCGACGGGGCGCGGTCGATCCAGGGCAGGGCCAGCAATACCACGGCCGCCGCGGCCGGACCGGCGACGAGCGCGGCGCTACCGAACCAGTTCTCGAGCGCGTAAATCCAGAGAAAGAAAAACGGCGGCTTGGTAACCTCGGCACCGGCCACCGCCGGGTAACCGAGCTCAGCCGGCAACAGCCAGGCGAGAAGGCACGTCAGCGCAGCCATCCAACTCGCGGTTGCCCCGAGACGCCACAGGTGTTGACGGAAGATGGCGCCACCTCTCGCTTCCCCCGGCCAGGTGCTGATCTCCAGATGGCGGATCAGCCACAGATGCGCGGCCACCAGGATCACCAACCGCAGCGGCAGAACCGCCACGTGCAATGCGTAGAGGCGGGTCAGCAGCGGCACCGCGGAAAAACCCGGGGTGAGCGGTGCGCCAGCCGGGCTGGTCATCTCGGCGGCGGTGACGGCGTGTGCCAGGGCCTCGGCCCCCGCCTGGTCGTTCGGCAACGTGGTGCCGGTGAAGTAGAGGAGGAAGACCGTCGCCAGTGATACCAGGCCGGTGTAGTAGGTGAGCTCGCGCGGTCGTCTGTAGCTGCCGCGCCAGATGATCCAGGCCAGATGGGCGGTCACCGCGAACGCCATCAGCCAGGCGGACCAGGCGTGCAGGCTTCGCAGCCAGCCGCCCAGCGGCACCTGCGTCATCGTGTACTGGACGCTGGCGTGCGCATCCAGTGGCCCGGGGCTGTAGAGCTGGGTCAACAACAGACCGGTCAGCCCCAGCAGGACGAAGGCGGTCAGCGTCAGCCCTCCCAGAAAGTAGGGTAACCGTCCCGCTACCGGCGGCACCTGGTAGTCGAGCGCGCCGAGGGGAAGGCGGGGGCGAACTGTGTCGGTATCATTGTTGGGGATGCTGGAAGCATGGTTTGTCATCTCGACACCTCGTTTCGTCGAGTTCGTACCAGAGGAGCGCGCTCGGCGCATTATCCGCTCGGCGTTCCCGGCTCAGCGACAGCGGCGATGGCATCCAGTCCACCTACCAGCAGCATGCCACGGATGGTCACCACCGACTCCCACAGACGGCTCTGAGCCATCATATATTCCACCTGCGATTGCACCAGGGTCCGCTGCGCGATCAGGACCTGTGGATAGGCTGCCTTCATCTGTCGGAAGCCGCTCAGGTACTGCCCGAAGGCCTCCTCGGCCTCTGGGATCACCTGGTTTCGGTAGGTCTCCGCCAGCTTGCGGCTGGTGGAGTAGTCATTGAAGAGGTCGGCCAGGCGCGCCCGCAGGGCAAGCACCAACCGTGCCACCTCTTGCTCGGCCTGGTCGGTGGCCGCCAGGGCCGACGGTTGCGCCGAGGGCGAATTCTGCGTGGCCGCTGTCGGCTGGCCACAGGCGGCGCCTCCGGAGACTCGTGCGGCGTCGGCAAGAACGGGGCCGTTCAAGCTGGTCGCCACAAGGGTGAGCCCGATGATTCGCTGCAACAACTCCGTCCGTCGGCTCATGAGCGTCGCTCCTCTGGCTGGGGACGACGCAGGGGTTGCCGGCGGGCGAGCTTGGGAGCGCCGGAGCCGTCCTGGACCGCTGCCTGTAACTGCCGGACTTCTTCGTACAACTCCGGTGGCAGCACGCGCACCAGCGTCATCATGCCCATGGGGATCGGGTCCTGGGACACTCCCGGCACACCGTCCATCTCCGCTGGAACCTCGAAGCCGTGCCAGTGCATGGAGGTCGGCTCTGGCAGGTGGTTTTCCACCACCAAGCGCACTCGGTCACCCTGGTTGACCTCGATGGTCGGCCCCGGCATGGTGCCGTTGTAACCCCAGACGTCGAAGGCCCGGCCGGGTAGAAACTCCCGCCGCACCACCTCGGCGGTGAGGTGGAAGACCTTGACGTCGCCTTCGAGCTCGTAGTCGAGGGTCGGTAGGTCGAGGGTCTGAAGGGGGAGATGGGTGGACGTTGCCGCCGCGCGGGCGGCCGCCGCTGTCGCCGGCGCACCACCTGCACGGCCCGGCACTGTTGAATCGGCGAGGGTGGTACCGGTGCGAGCCACAGCGGTGGTGCCCGACAGCACGCCGACCGCGGTCAGCGCGCTGCCACAGAGGAAATCCCTGCGGTTTTTGCTCATCGATGTCATTGCTCCGTCGATCTTGCCTGCCCGCGGATGCAAACGGGCAGGGCAGTGATAGATTTCCCGTGCCCCTTTCGAGTCTAGCGAGGTGTGGGAAGCACTGCTCACCAGCCGGCTGGCGGCGAGGAGCTAACCCGAACATCTCAACGGCTCGCTGCTGCGCGAACGCAAGGGCCGCGATGGCTGCGTTGTGCTTGCCCCGAGGGCTCGAAGTACTGCACGAGTACGCCTGCGCCCTCGAACCGGCGCGCGCCTTCTCCTCGCGACCCTGGCGCCCGCTCGCTTCACGACCCGTTGAGAAATGCGGGCTAGAGAGGGTTTCCGGGATCACAGCCCGCAAGGGCTGGCCACGGGGATGAAGCGTTCCCGGCTCGCCGCTAGCTGTGGCTCGGGAGTAGGGGGACGTGCTCGAGGCCGAAGGAGGGAACCTTCGGCAGGCCGGTCGGCCGCCTGGCGACGGCGCCGCCGTCGGCTGTGTGCGTGCAGTCAGCCGTCACCGACAGCTGCGCCAGTAGATGGCAGCCGCTACCGGCGCACCGGGGGGAATCGTTCGTTCCTGCAGGAGAACCGGAGTCGTGGCGACCTTGCTGAATGAGCTCGCTGTGGCCTGCCTGCAGCGAGCCAGCCGAGGAGCCTCGCGCGCTGGCTTGCAGGGCGTGCACGGGGTGGCATGGGCCGGCATGCACAACGGTGGCCGGATCGTTGGCCAGCGTGGCGCAACAGGTGCCGGCTGTCGCCAGCAGGTGATGGCACGGCATGCGGGCCGCATTGAGCGCCGGCAAGATGGTCAGGGCGGTGGTCAGCAGCAGCGTCAGCGCAGAGGTGCCCATTACACCGGGCCGACCTGGGGATTCTCGATGGCGGCGAAGCGGGAGAGGATCTTGCTTTCCTGCTCGCAGCTCAGGTAGTGCTCGGCGACGAGAAAGAGGATCTGATCTTCCTTGAGCAGGTGCTCGAGCACCAGGTGCACGATATAGAGACCGTAGCCGCGGAGCATCTGGGCGGCGAACCGACCGCCGGGGCCATCGGTACGCTGGCGGCAGTCGTCGAGGGTCTCTTTGAATTTGCCGCTCATGATCTTGAGGTCTTCGTGGTCAGCGATACGGCCGTCGATGTGAAGGTCCTCGGCGTCGAGAAACTCCATCAGAAACGGGAAAAGGGCCTCTTCTTCCTTGCGGTGATGGGTGGCCATCTCCTCGTCGAGATAGCGGCCCACCGACTCGATGCGATCGAGGACCTCCGGCTGCGGACCCTGCTCTCCGAGACGGCGCAGAGCGGCAGAGAGGATCTCCAGCTGCTCCTCGAT
>JBHHYG010000270.1:0-4867 GCA_046757445.1 Acidobacteriota bacterium | reverse complement strand
GTTCACGCCGGGTTCTGCGAGAGCCGGGGGGTGAGACTCTCCCCGGCTACTCACCCCGGTGTGCTTGGCGAGGCCATCCACCTGAATGGGTCGCCCTTCTCGCTTGGTGACCTCGCTGACGATCGGAGCGCCGAACATTCCCTGCGCGGCGAACTCACCGATGAGCTGTTCGGCGATCTCGCGCTGCGCGGGCGAGTGGTAGAAGACCGCAGATCGGTACTGCGTGCCGGTGTCGCCTCCTGGCCGGTCGAGCGTCGTCGGGTCGTGGGTGGCGAAGAAGACCTCTAGCCCGCATTTCTCAACGGGTTGCGTCGCGAGGGCGTGGGAAAGGGTGCGGGCGCAAGGCGCGCGCCGGGAGGGCTCCGCAGGCGTATTTGACAATACGTCGAGGAGCCCGAGCAAGCGCAACGCAGCGAGCGTGCCCTTTGCCACGCCCGCAGCAGCAAGCCGTTGAGATATGCGGGCTAGGATCTCGCGGTACGAGATGACGGCCGGGTCGAAGTGTAGCTGCGCGACCTCGGCGTGACCGCTGTCGCCCCCGCAGACCTCTCGATTGGTCGGGTTCGCGGTGTCGCCGCCGGCGTAGCCCGCCTCGACGCTCGCCTCCGGGGCGTCCCCGAGGACGTGCCCTTCCTGCTCGAAGCGGCGACGCTCGAGGGAGGCGACCATTTCACCTTTGCAACGCGCGCCGGAAACCTCGATTGCCTCGGTACGCCAGCGGGCAGCGGAGGGTTCGACGTGCTGCGCCGCGCCGCCCAAGAAATGGATGAGGGGGGCGTCGTCATCGCCGTCGCCGCGCTGCCGGACCTCATCGCCATGAAGCTCGCCGCCGGCCGCCCGAAGGATCACATCGAGGTCGAGATCCTACGGGCGCTGCAGGATGAGATGGGCGGAAAACCCGAGGCCCGGTAGCTCCTGTTGGCAACGCTCAGAAATTGACCTACCCCGACGGTCAGTTCTTGACCCACCCGCAGCGTATCTCCCGGTGCCCGGTGCCGTTGACGCCGATCGGCATGACCGCCGTAACGTTCACCACCCAGCCGCCTTCACCCTCGTTGTCAGGAGCAATCCATGTGAACGATGAAGTCTTCGCTTGACACGAAGGGCCGCTTCACAACTCTTACTCCCAGGAAAGCCACGGTCAGCGAAGATCGATACCGTGTTCGAGCCAGGCCTTGAGGCACATCGCCATATGAGTCCAGCCGCCGCAGTTGTCATGTGATCCCTTGAGACCGTCGGCATCCGTCTTCCAGCCTTCCTCGCTGATCGACAGCATCGTGCCGCCGTCTTCCAGCTCCGCGAACTCGAAGATCACCCTGACCGGATACGACTCGTCGAGCGTCTTTTTCCACTCGGCCGAATCGAGTGTCAGCACGATCAGGCGGTTTGCGACGATTTCGTCGACCCGCACGGGTAGTTCCGGTTCGTAGTGGCTCCAGTGCCAGAAAACCTTCTTGCCTTGCACCAGGTCGCCGCTGCTGCGGTCGGTGAAGTAGTTGCACAGCTTGTCGCCGCTGACGATCGCATCGAATACGTCGGCAACGGGGCGGAGAATCCTGGTTTGCACGGTATAGTTGCGGGCCATTTCTGAAACCTCCTCGGGCGCCAGGTGCGCCGCTTGCACAATACGTTATAAACATATAACATATTTGTCAAATGGTGAGACCCGAAAGGCGCCTCGAGGAAACGGAACGAGAGGACGAAGCGGTGTTCAAGGCACTGGCCGGCGCCGACCGGCGGCGCATCCTGGACCTGCTGCGCGATGCCCCGATGACGACCGGCGACATCGGTAAATGCCTGCCGCATCTCGACCGGACCACGGTCATGCAACACCTCGGCGTGCTCGAGAAGGCGCGGCTCGTTATCAGCAGGAAAGAGGGACGTTGCCGCTGGAATTATCTCGACGTCAGCCCCATCCAGCGCATCTACGAGCGCTGGATACAGGCCTACGCCGCGCCTTCAGCCAGTTTCCTGGCACGGTTGCAAAGGGACCTGGAGGCGCTGTAGGCAGCGCGTCAGTACGCTGCGTGATCGAGAAAATCCCTGAGTCCGGCAAATATGGATAGTATCGACATCGACGTGCACAAGAACAACAGCCAGGCGTGCAAGCTGGGGGCGTACCGGCTGGCACACCGTTGCTCGGATGAGCAGCGCCATGTGCGGGCGCACCAGGTGGAGGCGTACCTGGGGCTGGTGCCGCGGGAGTTCAGCTCCGCGGAGCGGCAAAGAAAAGGATCGATCACCAAGGCGGGCAACGGGCGGGTTGAGCGCGAGAATTTCCTTGGCCGATCTCGAGGGCCGTTGCATAGAGAGCGCCTCCGCCCCATCGAACCCCCCTATGCGCCGGCGAGGAGACCTCACCACTGCATGAGCGCGAACAGAAGGATGAAGAACATCGCGGAGATACCCTGGCTGCTTCCACCCAGTTGCCAGGAGCCAACGATGTGAACGACAGACCTCATGTTTGACTCGGAAGGCCGCTTCACAGAAGGATTTGGCATCCAGTGGCGTATTCGGTAATGAAGGCGATGATTCGCATTTGGCCTGAGGGGCAATGCGGGCTACTCGGACAGACTCCTGTAGCCGGCGATTTCATCTGCCTGCCGCACGTCGATGAGGCCGAGGGCTCCTAACAGGGCCAAGTTGACGAAGAGCAGCGGCGCCAGAACGGGCGCTCCGTGGATGAAGTTCTCGTATGCGCTCGAGGAGATGCCGTTGACGTTGGCGGCCAAGTGGAAGGCGAAGCCGGCAACGCCGATGAGAGCCTGGATCGCGAGCGCCGCCAGGCACAGCCGCAGAAACTTTCGATCTCTCTCGAACAACGCCACGGTAAGGAAGCCCACGGCGATGGCGCTGCCGGCGACGGGGATCCACTCCGAATCATAAAAGAAGCCGTTTTGCGCGTGGTCGCCGAGGGACAGCACGAAGTTGCCGAAGAATCCACCGAGGGCGAAGAAGATGACCCAAGAACCCCAGGTTGGGTCCTCGGCCGGAACCATGCGGTTGAGCAGCAGCAGGAAGCCGAGGCCGCAGTAGGCCAGAGGGGCGGCGAAGGGGGCCGTATATACGAGGCTGTCGAGGGTCCAGCGCTGGAAGAACTGGCTGTGCAGGTGGAAGAGGAGGCCGCTGACGCCGACCAGGATGGAGCCGTAACCCAGCAGCGTGCCGGCTTGGTTGAAAAATGCCGTACCGTGCCGGCGGTGGCGGCAGGCGAGGGCGGCAGCCAGCACGAGGAAGGCGGCGAGGGAGAAAACAAAGGGGATCCACTCGGCCTGATGCCGGAAGCGGTTGACCGAGTGGGCGAGATAGATATCGAGGGAGAGGAAGGCGAAGTTCGAAACGACGAACAGCTCCAGCAAGATCGACTTGTGACGATCGCAGCTACTCGCCTTCATGCTGCCGCCGCAGCGCCGCGGCCATCTCCTCGAGCTCGGTGAGCTTGGCCAGCAGCTCGTAGTTGCCATGCCATTGCACGAAGTCCGCTCCGCCCATGAAGGCGCCGTGTTTCGCCGTGCGTCCGTAGTAGTGCCAGAAGTCGAAGGCGACAAACTCGATCGGCTCATCGAAGGGCGCGGGGGTCAACAGCCCTTCCTGCCGCAGCGCAGCGATGATCCGTTGCCCTTCCTCGACCTTCTCGTTGGTCGTGGCGAGCACCGTTTCCGCCTCGGCGTAGAAGCGTTCGACGCTGGGGGAAGCGTGACACTTGAGGCAGACCTCCTTCATCTGTGTCTGTCCCTGCTGATAGCCGGGGCGCTTCTTCGAGACTGCGGCGAACAACCAGTAGGAGAGCCGCTCGGTGAGGTCGTGGGTGACCTTGAGGCCCTCCAGACCGCTCATGTGGCAAGTCGCGCAGGTGGGAACCGGCATGTCCCGCGTGCTCAGCCGCTTGGGCTCGGCGGTGAGGTTCATCTGTCTCTTCTGGGCCTGATAGAGGACGCCGTGCTTGGACTCGTTGTAGATCTCGATCTGTGCGTGATCGGGACCCATGTGGCACTGGCCGCAGGTCTGTGGCTCGCGCGCCAGCGCGATCGAGGTCGAGTGGCGGGAGTGACAGTCGGTGCAGGTGCCGATGGAACCGTCCTGGTTGGGGGTGCCGATCCCGTGGCATCCGAGGCAACCCGCCTGCGTCGCCGCTGCTCCTTCGCGCAACCCCAGCGCGTTGGCTGCGCGGTCGACGGCGCCGGCGTGGTAGCTCTCACCGAAGGCGATCATCTCGGCGCTCATGCCCTCGGTGCCCTTGATCGCCGCCCAGGCCGGCAGGGCGTGGCGGCTGCGGGCATACTGGGCGTACTCGGTGGTGTGGCATCTCTGGCAGTTGAGCGAGGTGAGCTGCACGGCCAGCAGGAAGCCGTCGTGCTCTTTCTCTTGCTGTCCTTCAGCGGCGCGGTGACAGTCGAAGCAAGTGACGTTGGCGCGGGCATGCTCGCTGCGCTCGTACTGATGGACGACCGCGGAGGTCTCCTTCAGGTGGCACTCGGCGCACTTGCCGGTTGCCTGCACGAACTGCGGTGATGGCTGGTCGGCTTCCTGTGGCGGCCTCCGCTGGTGCAGGATGAAGGCGGCGAGAATGAGCGAGGTGCCGATGAAGATGGAGATAAAAACAGACCGGAAGGACATCTTCACCCCTGCTGGAATGATGGCAATCAGGCAGGAACCATACCCCACATTCTCGCTGCTGCCCAGCGGGCGGATGGAAACGAGACGCGGAAATATAAAGGACATCGGGAAAATAATCGATCTGAACGGGTGATGAATCCTTTGGCATGTCAGCGAATCATCAAATGGTGGATTCAGATTCACGCCATGGCGGTTCCCACGCCATGCGCTGTTCCTGCCGTGGGAACAACGAGGTGCTCGTCACGCACCG
>JBHHYG010000269.1:0-4901 GCA_046757445.1 Acidobacteriota bacterium | reverse complement strand
CTTCGACGTGTGGCTGGCCGAGCAGGAGAGCCGCGGCACGGCATTCACGGACGAACAGTGCTGGTGGCTGGAGCAGATGTTCGACTACGCCGCCGCGAACTACGAGATCGCCCGCGAGGACTTCGAGTACCCGCCGTTCGCGCAGCGGGGCGGGTACGCCGGGGCGAGGAAGGCGTTCGGGGAGCGGCTCACGGGGATTCTGGATGAGCTGATGGAGGTGGTGGCGGCGTGAGCTTCACGGCATCGCTCGAGAGGATTGTCGCCGAGAATCAGTCGGGACTTCTGTGTGCCGCAGAGCACTGGGAACGCGTCAAGCTCTCGGAGGTCGCCGACATCCTGAACGGATACGCGTTCTCATCCGATTACTTCGATTCCTCGGAGGGTGTGCCGCTGTTGCGCATCCGGGATGTAGGGAAAACGGAGACTGACGCCTTCTATAGGGGAGAGTTCGAGGACAAATACCTGGTCGAGCCTGGCGAGCTCGTTATCGGAATGGACGGAGATTTCCGATGTGCGCGGTGGACCGGACCGACGGCAGTTCTCAACCAGCGGGTATGCAAGGTTTCCCCGTTGGAAGAGTTCATGCGCTGTCGCTACCTCGCCTATGTGTTGCAGGGCTATCTGGACGCGATTCATGCGCATACTTCTTCTATTACCGTGAGGCACCTCTCCTCACGCACGGTCGCGGATATCCCGCTCCCCCTTCCATCCCCTAAAGAACAGGACCGCATAACAGCGAGTCTTGATGCCCACTTCACCCGTGTCGACGCAGCCGTCTCCGCCTTGGAGCGGGTCCGGGCCAGCCTCAAGCGCTACCGCGCCTCCGTCCTGAAGACTGCCTACGAGGGCCGGCTCGTCCAGACCGAGGCCGAGCTGGCGCGTCGCGAGGGCCGGGGCTATGAGTCCACGAGCGTCGTGCTCGACCGAATCCTCGCCGAGCGCCGAGCGCGCTGGGAGGCCGAGGAGCTGCAGAAGCTCAAGGCGAAGGGGAAGACACCGAAGGACGATCGGTGGAAGCGGAGGTACAAGGAGCCCGAGGGGCCGGACACGACCGCGCTGCCCGAGCTGCCGGAGGGGTGGGTGTGGGCGAACATGGGGCAGCTCTCGAGACGTATTCAGTATGGGCATACAGCGAGCGCAGACGACAAGCCCCACGGCCCTCGCTTTCTCCGAATTACGGATATTCAGGATGGAAAGGTTGACTGGGATAACGTTCCTGGCTGTGCGATCACCGAGGACGAGATCGACAAGTATCGCCTATTGGCTGGTGATTTGGTCTTCGTGCGCACAGGTGCGACAACCGGCAAGAGCTATCTGATCCGTGAACCTCCGACCGCTATCTTCGCTTCCTACTTGATCCGAGTTCAGCTACTTCCCGGCGGAGCTCTCCCTGAGTACGTGTTTGCCTTCTTCCAGAGCCATCGCTACTGGGAGCAAATCGAGCGGGGAAAGCGAGGAATAGGACAACCCAACGTGAACGCGAGCGTCCTATCGCGGCTGCGAATCCCCGTGCCGCCAGTCAAAGAACAACGACGCATCGTGATGGAACTGGAGCGTCGCACCTCGATCATGGATCAAATCGACGGAACGGTGACCGCAGGACAGGCAAGGGCAGCACGTCTTCGACAGG
Organism: Acidobacteriota bacterium; assembly: GCA_046757445.1. Lineage (GTDB taxonomy): Bacteria > Acidobacteriota > UBA890 > UBA890 > UBA890 > JBHHYG01. The sequence continues at coordinate 3,271 of JBHHYG010000269.1, read as the reverse complement.
TCATCTTGAAACGTGCCTTCGAGGGCCGCCTCGTCGCCCAGGACCCGGACGACGAGCCCGCCAGCATCCTTCTCGACCGGATCCGCGCCCGGTGCGTGGACGGCGCCGGGAAGCACCGCTCGAAGCAGACTTCGCTCCCCCTGGAATCGTAAAGGCTCGATGTCGAACCACTCGCAGCAGATCGTCGGGAAGCTCTGGAACTACTGCAACGTCCTGCGGGACGACGGGCTGAGCTACCAGGACTACCTGGAGCAGCTCACGTACCTACTCTTCCTCAAGATGGCCGACGAGCGGGCGCGGTGGGACGACCGCCGGATCGTCCCCGAGGGGTACGACTGGCCGTCGTTGGTCGCGAAGGACGGAGATGAGCTCGAGACGCACTACCGCCACGTGCTGGAGGAGCTCGGCACCCGCCGGGGCATGCTCGGCCTCATCTTCCGGAAGGCACAGAACCGGATCCAGGACCCGGCCAAGCTGCGGCGGCTGATTGTGGACCTGATCGACCGAGAGGAGTGGTCGTCGCTCGACGCGGACGTGAAGGGCGACGCGTACGAGGGGCTGCTGGAGAAGAACGCGCAGGACACGAAGGGCGGCGCGGGGCAGTACTTCACGCCGCGGCCGCTGATTCGCGCGATCGTGCAGGTCATGCGGCCCCGGCCGGACGACACGATCTGCGATCCCGCCTGCGGCACGGGCGGCTTCCTGCTCGCCGCCCACGACCACGTCGTCGCCAACAACCCGCACATGAGCAGGGAGCAGCGACACCGCCTCAAGTACGATGCGCTGCGCGGCGTCGACATCGTGGACGGTGTCGCCCGGCTGTGCGCCATGAACCTGCTCCTCCATGGGATCGGCCCGATGGACGGAGAAGGGGAGCTCCCGATCCGGACGGACGACTCCCTCCGCCAGCCGTCGGAGGAGCACAACGACATGGTGCTCACCAATCCGCCTTTCGGCAGGAAGTCGAGCGTCAAGGTGATCGGCGCCGAGGGCGAGGAGGAGCGGCAGGCGCTCACGGTGGTCCGCGACGACTTCTGGGCGAGCACGTCGAACAAGCAGCTCAACTTCGTGCAGCACGTGGTGACGATGCTCAAGCAGGGCGGTCGCGCGGCGGTCGTCGTCCCCGACAACGTGCTGTTCGAGGGGGGCGCCGGGGAGACGGTGCGCCGAAAGCTCCTCCAGACCTGCGACGTCCACACGCTGCTCCGGCTCCCGACCGGCGTCTTCTATGCCCAGGGCGTGAAGGCGAACGTCCTGTTCTTCGATCGGAAACCGGGCCGGGAGGAGCCGTGGACGACGAACCTGTGGGTCTACGACCTCCGTACGAACAAGCACTTTACCCTGAAGCAGAACCCGCTCAGGCGCGAGGACCTGGACGAGTTCGTCGAGCTCTACAATCCGGACAACCGGCACGACCGCGAACCCACCTGGAGCGAGGAAAACCCCGACGGCCGCTGGCGCGCCTACGACTACGAGGAGCTCGTCGGGCGGGACAAGGCGTCGCTCGACCTCTTCTGGATTCGAGACGAGGCGCTGGAGGAGACGGCGAACCTGCCCGAGCCAGACGTGATCGCGCAGGAGATCGTCGAGGACCTGCGGGCGGCGCTCGAGGAATTCGAGGAGATTGCCGCGGAGCTGGAGGAGACTGGGCACGAGGGATAGAGGACTGGACTCGGGGCCTTGATGGTAGCCCGCTGTACTGTTGCAGACTGTCCCGTTGCAATAGAAAAGTCCGGGGATTGGTTGCAGTAGAAGTGTCCTCCATCGGAGGGAGGTCATAGGGCCTTGGCTCCGTTGGAGGAAGGCAGCGGGGTGGGGCGGGGCGGGAGGAAACGTCCCTTGCCGACGCGAACGGGGAACCGACGCCACGGGTGATCGTCGGGGAGGGGTCGGGGTGGTGGGGGCTGCGGCTTTCTCCGCTTCCCCGGTGCAGCCTCCGGACGGGCTCGCTGGCTCCAGGGACCGAGGTGGGTGGGGGAGAGGTAGCGCTCGCGGTGGCGGAAGCGGAGAGAGCCGTCCAGCCGTTTCTCGATGGTGATCCGGTCCTTGGGCTTGAGGCCGCGGGCGTCGGACTTCTCGATCTGGTAGAGCTGGTTCAAATACCGGAGGGTGAAGTCGTTTCGGAGCACCCGCTCCTCCTCCTCGGCGAACAGACGGTGCAGATCCACGCCCTCGGGCAGCGGACGGTGGGCGTCGCCCGGATCGGCCGGCTCCACGGTGAACCGCGGGGTCCAGCAGTGGGGCAGAAAGACCTCCTCCAAAAACCGGTTGGCCTCGGCGAGGGAAGCGATCCCAGCTACGCGCATCTCCTTGAGGAGCCGGTCCTGGAGAGTGCCGAAGGTGCGCTCGATCCGGCCCTTGGCCTGGGGGGAGTAGGCGGTGATGAGGTCGACCTCGAGGGCCGTGAGCCCTCGCTGGATGAGGGAGCGGGTGTCCAGATCCTTCCGTCTCCGTTCGCTAGCTCGCCAGTTGCCCTGGAAGTGGCCTGCCCGATCCGCGTAGAGGGCCCCGGGACGGCCGAAGCGGGTGAAGTAATCGATGAGCAGCCAGCGATTGGCCGCACCCGTGTCCTTGGGAAAGAAGCGAGCGAAGAGCCGGCTGGTGGCGTCGTCGACCATGGCCACCAGCACGATGGACTCAGGGCTGCGGTTCTCCAGCCAGGGGTGAATCGAGGTGTCCATCTGAAGGAGCTCGCCGCGGGCGGCCCGCCGAAGCCGCCTGCGTCGATGCGAGGCCCGTCGTCGAGCTCTCGACCACAGCCCCGCCTCGATCATCCACCGCCGGAGCGTGTGGGGACTCACGAATCCGATCTCAGGGTCGCGAGACACATGTTCCGCTAGGAGGGTGGGCCCGAAGTCGTGAAACTGTTTCTCCCGGGCCCGCTCCAGCACCTGAGCCTTCCAAGCCTCCGGCTTCCGGTGATTCGAGGGCCGGCCGCGGGCTCGGTGCACCACGCCCGCGTCTCCCTCCACTTCCACGCGCCGCAGGAGCCGGCGCACGTGACGCACCGTTAGCCCCAATCGCTCCGCGGCGGATCTCCCCGTGAGCTCCCCCTCCAGTACCTGCCGAAGGACCACCAACCGGTCCCGCTCCTCCAGGCTCAACGTGAGCATCTCCTCCCTCCGTGGCTGCCGTGAGGCCCCACGGTAGCGAAGGAGACCCGAAGGCGGACATTTCTATTGCAACGAAACCGGACATTTCTACTGCAACAGTACAACTGTCCCGTTGCAGACCGTTGCGGCCTCCTCTCCCTCGCCTCTAGATTCGCTTC
>JBHHYG010000268.1:0-4924 GCA_046757445.1 Acidobacteriota bacterium | reverse complement strand
ACACTGGTGAGGAAGACGATCAATTGAACTCGCCCAGGTCCCCGTCCGGATCGTCGGTAGCCAGGAGGGTCCCAACCCAGCTCCCGCTGTCTCCCGAACCGTCGCGGCACAAGCGGGGACCCCGGAGGCTGTCCGGCGGTGTCAATTCCCCCACCATGGCGGCGTTGCAAGCAAAGCCTGTGTCGTACAGGAGGATGAAGCGCGTCGCCGGCACGGTCTGGAAGAACCAGCGGCCCGTTTCCGTTGACGAGTCGACAAAGCTCCCGTCGTCCAACAAGCTGAACTGGCCACTGGCAGCGTCACCGCTTGCCATCCGGTAGCTGTAGTCAATTGTGGCGGCGATTTGAGCCGGGAGGTATCGAGTCGTGTCCGAGGTGTCGCCCGCCACATCGTCGCTGATGTTGCTGGCCTCGTCCATGAACTGGACATAGACGGTCACGAACTCACCCGGCTGGAGAGAGCCGAGGTCGAAGTCCCGGACCTCGGCCTGGAAGGGCTGCCAGGATACTCCAGCGAAGGCCGGATCAGTGCTCAGCCGCATCAGAAGCCGACCGGGCGGCGTCCCTTCGGGCAGCGCCTGCCGGTCGTCGTCCGCCCCGTGCAGGTGGGAGGTGTCGCTGGCTTCGATGAGGAGGTCCACCCGGGTCGAGAAAGTGTCGGGCGCCTGCACGATGACCACGCTACCCTGGGGCGGATAGGGATCGCTTGAGAGGATTACGGTGCCGCTGTCCATCACATGGCCGGTGGCAATGGCCTCGGACGCGGTGACGAAGGTCGGCACGATCCGAAACTCTGCCGCTGCCGGGAGCTTGCCCAAGCCCGCTACGGGCTGTGACCAGTCCGGAGCGGGAGGCAGATCGGCTGCCAGCAGTTCCCACTCCGCGCTTGGATCCTCGGCAAGGCGGAAGTAGATGTCAACGTCTTGCAGCGTCTCATCGGGGAGACCTGCCAGCTCGAGATGGATAATGGGCGTGCCGTCGACGTCTGCCCGCGGGATCGCGACCATGCCCTTCACGGGACCCACACGGTCATCGCGAGGGTCAAGCGGATCCTGGGTGCCGGGTATACAGTTGGGTATCTCGCTGCCGTCACTCTCACCGCCACCATCTGTATCCGGATTCTGCGGATCGGTGCCTTCGGTCCATTCGCAGCGGTTGGGCAGGCCATCCCCGTCAGGGTCATCCAGGGGATCGGTTGGGTCGTTGGGATCGAGGCCGTTTTCCTTCTCCCACCAGGTCGGGAAGCCGTCGCCGTCATCGTCATCGGCCTCTCGCAGGAGGAAGCTCGCCTCCGCCTCCCGGCGCAGACCCGACCACTGGGCCACGGCGCTGACCAGGTAAGAGCCGCGACTCACGGGCTCCTCGCCTTCCACCACCCCGCCGGGATCGGCGACCACCGTCTCGCCGCCGCTGGTCTGCGTGTACCAGTTGCCATAGACGCCGTCGTTGGCCTCCATGTCAATGTGGGTCCCGTCGTCGAAGAGCGTGACCTGCTTCTGAACACCGGCGGGACTGGTGATGGTAGCCGTCACGCTGGCACCGGTGATGGGCTTGCCCAGGCCAGCGAGATTGGCCAGAATCGGGACCTTCACCCCCTGAAGCGGGTCCTGGCCCGGCTGGCCGGTAAACAGATGAAGCTCCAGCAAAGTGCGGCCCGAGGCGCTGACGTGGTACTGTTGCGCCAGCCCCGTCACCAGGAGGGTCCACTGGCCTGGCTGGGGCGCCGTCTCTCGCCAGACTTCGGCGGTGTTGCTGGAGGCGATGCTCTGGTGTCCTGCCGGCGGAAGGGGAACTCCGCTGGGGTCGAAGAGCGAGATGAAATGGGTGTTTGAGGGCTGTTGCCAGGCGATGGAGACGACCAACTCATCGGTGGTGGGATCGACTGCGAAAGGGAACACGCCGGTCGATTCACTGCCCAAGTCGCTCATCATCCGCTGCCGCCCCGCGGCGCGGGTCGCCTTCATGTCGAAGACACGGCTCAGGTAATTCTCCCAGGAGAGCTCCTCCCCTGACTGGATGCTGCTGTCGATAGGCACGCCGCCCGAGACGGGGGCGAAGTCATAAAAGCCACCGCCCAGCGAGGAGGCTGCAATCTGTTGAAGCAGCGCCTCGTTGGCCGTCGGCCCCAGACCGACAACCTCCATGAAGCACTCGTTGTCGGTGACCTGGTCTTCCACGTCCGCCCACAGCTCGGGCTCGTTCTCGTAGCCGTCCGAGAGCAACACCAGCACACAGGCATGGTCCGCCAGTCCCAGGGCGTCCTCTTCGTCCGCCGCGGCCAGCAGGCCGTCCCCGATGGAGGTCGAGCCGCTGGCGGTAGTGCTCTGAATCGCGGCCGCCATGTTGAAGAGCTGGCCCGGCTGCATCAGGGCCAGGGGCTCCTCCACCACCGCGTCATCGCTGTAGGGGACGTAGGCGCCCTGGTCGCTCTCGTCCAGCTCGTAAGTCATCAGAACGGCCGCGTTCTGGGCCGCCTCGAGGCGACCCCCATCGGCCATGCTGCCCGAGCGGTCCAGCACGATCAGCTTATCCAACGTACGCTCCACATAGAGCACGGCCAGCGGCTGGGTGTCGCTGATGCTGGAGGTCAGCTCGACGCTCAGGTCGTAGAACTGCCCCGTCTCGGCCCCTTCCTGCTGGTGCGGCGCCTGCACCAGCAGCCAGTAGTCGTCCTGCACGTAAAGGGCGTTGACGACGTTGGCCTCGATCGACGTGCCCCCGTCGCTGATTTGCACGGTGAAGTCGTCTTTCGTAAAGCCGGCCACACCGCTGCCGTTCTTCCCGGTAACCCCCAGGCGCACGAGGAATTGACGCGGATTGTCGGCCTCGCCGACGTAGGCCAGGGCGTTGGTGGTGGGCCGTTTGATCTGGAGCTCGGGCGTGACGCAACCGCGACCGATCGTCATCTCGTCATCGGCGGGGCCGTCCAGGCCGGTGATCACACCGACCACACGGTCGAGTCCGTCGGCGTTGACCGTACGGGTCCACTCGCTGCTCCGGGTGGTCCAGCGATCCACCAGCGTACCCGCGCTGTCAACCGTCATCACACTGAACGCCTGAGTGGCCGCGTTATTCTTGAAGGTGAAGGCGACGAAGTCGCACTGGCCGCCGGGATTGTGCTCGTAGTAGACGGAGCTTCGCGGCTGCACCACCACGTTCTCTTCGGTGAAGGCAAAAGCGCCACCGACCTGGTCGTAGTTCTTCAACCCGTCGGTCTGGCTGTTGACTTCCGCGTCCAGGAAGGCGAGCCTGGGGTCGGCGGGATTGTATTCATAGGCGTAGAGAGCGAGTGTGTAGTCTATGAAGTCCTCTTCGAATGTGCTGCCCTGGGCCGCGACATAGTCCTCCAGGGCATCGAGCGAGTGGTTCGTCTCGGCCTCGACCTCGTCGTAGAAGTCTCGAATGGCCTCCCAGCCGATGCCCGGCTCGCTTTCGCCCGGCGCGGCATACTGATCCATGAACCAGGTCCACCAGGTCGTGGCATCGTACTTGATGGTCAGAATATCTTTCTCACGAACCCCGGTCGAGTTGACGAGGACGTTGTCGAACTGGTTCAGGTAATTGGAACTGGTCAAAGCGTCGTAGTCGGCATCCGTCCGGTCCTGAGCGGTACGCGCAATGCCTTCCGTGAACCATGTCTGCCAGCCGATGGTTGTGTTGAACTTGTCCTGAACCAGGTGCTGGCCCTCGTGAAAGGCGTTGCCACGCACTTTCAAAATGTTCGTGGTTTCGACGTAGTCGTCGTCGAGCTGGAGGCCGTTGGGGACCAAAATAAAGCCGTTGCCGGTCTCCTCCGCGATCTGGACGTAGAAGTCGGTGGTGTTCTCGATCACGGGCAGACTGCGGTTCAAATAGTAGGGCACCATGATCTCGATCTGCTCGGCTACCTGAACGGCGTAGTCGTTGTTCCCGTCCCCGTCGCTGTCCAACACCTCAAGCGCGTGTTCACAATCCTGCAGCTCGTCCGCCTCGCACTGAGTCACGCCCCCGACCTCGTCCTGTATGGTCGGATCTTCGGTGTAAAAGACGCTCACGGTGTAGGTGTCCCCGGCGTAGTCGAACTGATGCGTGTAGCACTCATCGAGCACAAAGTCTCGCCCGTCTTGCGACGTGGTCAGTGGAATGTCCGCGCAGGTGGGGCCATCGGCGGCATGGGCGGGCTGTGTCCACAGCGCCAATTGGCCAATGGCCAGGAGGCACAGGACCTGAAAGATGCAAGTCAAGGTCCGGGGCCTCATCCTAACTCTCCCGAGTAGCCGGGTTAAGATCTTCCTATCCAAGGGTTGTTGATAACACATGGTCTGAATCTCCTTTCAACCTTGAAAGAGGTCGCCGCGCTTACGGATGGGAGTCGCCTTTCCACGGATCCCTCCTTGGTGGGCTCGCCTGCACCAGGTTGAGGGCAACTGATTCATCCAGAAGCCCCTCTGGCGTCGGACCGCGGACCACCGGGTGCCGAGGTCCTTACTGATGAAAACGGAAAGAGTGGTCCCGAAGCGTCATTCGCGGACGACATTCGCGTCTTGCCGATCTGTCCTTGCCCCGTCCCCGGAATCCATAAGCCTCGGTTCGTTCAATTGCGGATCAGGGAAACGGCGAGATCAATCCATGGGGCACTTGGCTCCGGGATTGACCCTCGACCGATACCGTGCTAGCTTGAATCTCTCACGCTCAATTGTGGCCAGGCGCTGGAGATGCGCGTGGAAGGCGTCGCGACCGAGGACCCCGCAGTCGTTCTGGACAGTAGGTCGAGGAGCCCGGCGGAGCGCAACACTGTAGACGCCGGCATACGCCGCCGTGGCCAGGCTCGCCGGAGGTGGAACGGCCTATGTCCGAGCCAATCGTCGAGATCACCTCGCTGCTGCTGGCTCATCGAGAGGGAGACGCCGATGCCTTGAACCGGCTCGTGCCTCTCATTTATGACG